>DASUZN010000235.1:0-9056 GCA_036376855.1 Gaiella sp.
CGAGGGCCTCGCACGGGTGTCGGGGGCACGCGGCGCGGTCGCGGTCGAGGCGGAGGTGCGCCTCTCGACGCGCGAGCCGAAGCGGATCCGCTGGAACGGCGCGTCCCTGGCGTCCGCGGAAGAGCTCCGCTCCCGTGTGCATGCGCTCGCCTTCACCCCCGACAGGCTCGCCGTCGTCAAGGGCGGCCCGGCCACGCGCCGCGCCTACTTCGACCGCGTGCTCGCGCGGACGCTGCCCGCGCGGGCCGACGTGCCGACGGCGTATGCGGCCGCGCTCGGGCAGCGCAATGCCGCGCTTCGCCGCGTGGCTGCCGGCCTGTCCGACGCCTCGGCGCTCGAGCCCTGGACGAGCCAGGTCGTGGCGCTCGCGGCGCAGCTCGTCGAGGCGCGCATACGGGTGCTCGCGCTCCTCGCGCCCGCCTTCGCCGAGCGGGCGGCCGAGCTCGGGCTGACGTCGGCGTCGCTCGGCTACGACGCGGAGCCGCCGTCCCGCGAGTCGCTCGAGGAGCGCCTGCCGCGTGACCTCGAGCGCGGCACCACCGGGCTCGGCCCGCATCTCGACGAGATCCGGATTCTCTCCGGCGACCGTGATCTCCGCACCTATGGATCGCAGGGCGAGCAGCGGATGGCGGTGCTGTCCCTCCTGCTCGCCGAGTCCGAGGTGCTGACCGACCAGGTGGGCGTGCCGCCGCTTCTGCTCCTCGACGACGCCCTCTCGGAGCTCGATGCCGATCGCCGCCGCGCGCTCAGCGACCGCCTCGGCGTGACCGGCCAGACGCTGGTGACGGCGACGGGCGCAGAGGCACTACCGCTGGCCCCGGCGCAGCTCCTGGTCGTTACCTCCGGCTCGGTTGCGCCGGCCTGATGGAGCGCCTGGACGGATCGGTACGGCGCGCGCTCCGGGGTGCGGGGGTTCCCGACGCCGGCGTGCTCGCGGCGGTGACGCGGGCGTGGCCGGGCGCCGTCGGTCCGGCGATCGCTAGGGCAGCGTGGCCGCAGCGCGTGGCGCGTGACGGCACGCTCCACGTCACCGCAGAGTCGTCCACCTGGGCGTTCGAGCTCGGTCGCCTGGAAGAGGAGATCCGCGCGAAGCTCCGTGCCCAGCTGGGCGACGCAACCCCCGCGACCCTGCGGTTCGCACCCGGTCCGGTGCCATCCCCGGGAGCGGACGACGAGGAGCCGCAGCCGGTCGCTCCGCCGACTCCCGAGGACCACGCGCGAGCGGCCTCGCTGACGGCCGGCATCGACGACCCGACGCTCCGTGACGCCGTCCGCCGGGCCGCCGCAGCGAGCCTCTCCGCGGCCCGCGACGGCCGCGCTGTCTGATATACTTCACCGACGCCGCAAAACCCCTGTTTTGCAGGCATTTTTCTCTTCAGGAGGGCCGTGACGGAGACCGCGTACACCGGAAAGGACATCACCGTTCTCGAGGGCCTCGAGCCAGTCCGGCTCAGGCCCGGGATGTACATCGGCTCGACCGGTTCGCGGGGCCTCCATCACCTGGTCTACGAGGTCGTCGACAACGCCGTCGACGAGGCGCTCGCGGGCCGCAACGACTTCGTCGAGGTGCGGCTGCACCCCGACCACTCGGTCACGGTCGTCGACCACGGCGCGGGGATCCCCGTCGACCTGATCGAGGACCAGGACCTCCCGGCGCTCACGGTCGTGCTGACGAAGCTGCACGCCGGAGGCAAGTTCGGCGGCGACGGCTACAAGGTCTCCGGCGGCCTCCACGGGGTCGGCGTCTCGGTCGTCAATGCGCTCTCCGAGTGGCTCGTGGCGGAGGTGCGACGCGACGGGAAGGTCTACCGGCAGGAATTCGCGCGGGGGAACCCCGTGACGGAGCTCGAGGTCATCGGCACCACCGACGGGAACGACACGGGCACGACGATCTCGTTTCTGCCCGACGCGGAGGTCTTCGAGGAGCTCGACTTCTCCCGCGACACGCTGCGCCAGCGCCTGCGCGAGACCGCGTTCCTGACGCGCGGCCTCCGCATCCGGTTCGCAGACGACCGCAGCGGCGAGTGGTCGGAGGAGTTCCACTACGAGGGCGGGATCCGCGACTTCGTACGGCATGTCAACTCGGAGAAGGATCCGATCCACCCCTCGATCGCCTACTTCGAGGCGGACGACGAGGAGGGCCGCGGCTCGGTCGAGATCGCATTGCAGTGGAACGCGAAGTACACGACCGACACCGTCTTCTCGTTCGCGAACAACATCAACACGATCGAGGGCGGCTCGCACCGCTCCGGCTTCGACGCGGCGCTCACCACGACGATCAACAAGTTCGCCCGCGACGAGGGCCAGCTCAAGGAGAAGGAGGCGAACCTCGAGGGCGACGACGTCCGCGAGGGCCTCGCCGCCGTGCTCTCGTTGAAGATCCGCGAGCCGCAGTTCGAGGGCCAGACGAAGACGAAGCTCGGCAACCCCTGGGTGCGCGGGTTCGTGCAGCAGGTCGTCAACCAGAAGCTTGCCGAGTTCCTCCACGAGCATCCGAACGAACGCAAGAAGATCATCTCGAAGGCGATCGACGCGGCCCGCGCGCGGCAGGCGGCCCGTAAGGCCCGCGAGGTCTCGCGAAAGGGCGCGCTCGCAGGCGGCGGCCTCCCCGGACGCCTCGCCGACTGCCAGTCGACCGACCCCGAGAGCTGCGAGCTCTACCTCGTCGAGGGCAACTCTGCGGGCGGCTCGGCGGTCGACGCGCGCGACAAGAACTTCCAGGCGATCCTCCCGCTCCGCGGCAAGGTCATCAACTCCGAGAAGAACCGCATCAACAAGGTGCTCTCGAACCTCGAGATCCAGTCGATCGTGACCGCGATCGGCTGCGGGATCGGACCGGAGTTCGACATCGAGAAGCTCCGCTACCACCGGATCATCGTCATGACCGACGCCGACGTCGACGGGTCGCACATCCGCACGCTGCTGCTCACGTTCTTCTTCCGGCAGATGAAGGAGCTCGTCGAGCGCGGCCACATCTACGCCGCCGTTCCGCCGCTCTACCGCGTCAAGATCGGCAACCAGGAGCGCTTCATCGAGAAGGAGGCGCACTTCGAGGAGCTGCTCGTCCGTGAGCGGGCGAAGGACACCGAGGTGACCGACCGCAACGGCCAGTCGTTCAAGGTCACCGAGGCCCGCCATCAGCGGTTCGTGCGGACGCTCTCGGAGCTCGACGGCTGGATGTCGCGCCTTCGTGCCGATCACGGCGCAACGGCAGCGGAGTTCGCGGTCCACCACCGACTCGCCGAGCACGAGGCGGCGACACTCGAAGCGGTCGAGGCCCTGTTGCCCTCGCTCGGGGACGAGGAGTACGACCTCGCCTCGGCCGGCACCCACGACGCCCTCCTCCCGAACGGGACGCCCGACCGCTTCCTCCGCGTGAAGCTCGTCGAGCGCGAGACGAACGCCGCCACGCATATCGAGCTTCCCGGCTCGATGGTCGCCTCGCCCGTGTACGCCGGGCTGCAGAAGACCTATGCGCGGCTGCTCGAGATCGTCGGCGCCCCGCCGTTCACCGTCACGCTGGGGAAGAAGACGCGTGCCGCAGCGACCTTCGACGAGGTGCGCTCGGCGATCGTCGACCTTGCGCGTGAGGGCATCCAGGTGAGCCGCTTCAAGGGCCTCGGGGAGATGAACGCCGACGAGCTCTGGGAGACGACGATGAACCCCGAGAACCGCGTGCTCGTCCAGGTCTCCGTCGAGGACGCGGCGCTTGCCGACCAGGTGTTCTCGATGCTGATGGGTGACGAGGTCGAGCCCCGCCGGGTCTTCATCGAGCAGAACGCGAAGTACGCGAAGCTGGACGTGTAGACGGATGTCGACCCAGGACCCACTCGGCGCAGGCCGCATCGAGACCCGCGAACTCGAGGAGGAGATGCGGTCGAGCTTCCTCGACTACGCGATGAGCGTCATCGTCTCGCGCGCGCTCCCGGACGTGCGCGACGGCCTCAAGCCCGTCCACCGACGCGTGCTCTTCGCGATGAGCGAGCTCGGGCTCCAGCCCGGCCGGCCGCGCATCAAGTGCGCCCGCGTCGTCGGGGACACGATGGGGAAGTACCACCCGCACGGGAACCAGGCGATCTACGACGCGCTCGTCCGCATGGCGCAGCCGTTCTCGCTGCGGTATCCGCTCGTCGACCCGCAGGGGAACTTCGGGAACGTCGACGGGTATCCGGCGGCCGCGGAGCGCTACACCGAGTGCCGCCTCTCCGCGATGGCGATGGAGCTGCTCCGGGACATCGGGGACGACACGATCGACTACGAGCCGAACTACGACGGCACGGCGCAGCAGCCGTCGGTCCTCCCGGCCCGCTTTCCGAACCTCCTCGTCAACGGCTCCTCCGGCATCGCCGTCGGGATGGCGACGAATATGCCGCCCCACAACCTCGTCGAGGTCGTCGACGCGATCGTCGCGCTCATCGACGACCCGTCGGCGGACGTCGACCGGCTCAGCCGGCACCTGAAGGGCCCGGACTTCCCGACCGGCGGCATCATCCTCGGTCGCGAGGGCATCCGCGAGGCGTATCGCTCCGGCCGGGGCCGGATCCTCGTTCGCGCCCGCGCGCACGTCGAGGAGCTCCGCGGCGGCAAGTCGGCGATCATCGTCACCGAGCTGCCCTACGGGGTGAAGAAGGGCGGCGACGACGGTGTGATCTTCAAGATCGCGGGGCTGGTCCGCGACGGCGTGATCACCGAGATCACGAACCCGTCGGCCGTCAAGGACCTGTCCGACAAGACCGGCATGCGGATCCAGATCGAGCTCAAGCGCGACGCGATCCCGCAGGTCGCCCTCAACAAGCTCTACAAGCACACGGCGCTCCAGACGACGTTCGGATACAACGCCGTCGCGCTCGTCGACGGCGTCCCGCGGACGCTGTCGCTGCTCGAGCTCGTTCGCCACTACACGGATCACCAGCGCGAAGTCGTCACGCGGCGGCTCAAGTACGAGCTACGGAACGCGGTCCGCCGCGCGCACGTCCTCGAAGGCCTGCTGATCGCGCTCGACAACCTCGATGCCGTGATCGAGACGATCCGCGCGTCGGCCTCGACCGACGAGGCACGCGAGTCGCTGATCGAGAAGTTCTCGCTCTCCGAGATCCAGGCGCAGGCGATCCTCGACATGCGCCTGCGGGCACTGACCGGGCTCGAGCGCAAGCGGCTTCAGGACGACTACGCGGACCTCCAGGAGCGGATCGGCGAGCTCCGCGAGATCCTCGGCGACGAGAAGCGGATCGACACCGTCATCCGCGAGGAGCTGGTCGAGCTCAAGGAGCGCTTCGGCAAGAACGACGACCGCCGCACCGAGATCGCCGCCGGCGAAGGCTCGCTCGAGCTCGAAGACATGATCGCCGAGGAGGACATGGTCATCGCGATCACGCGCTCCGGCTACATCAAGCGCCTCCCTGTCACGACGTACCGCGAACAGCGGCGCGGCGGGATCGGCGTGATGGGCATGGAGATGAAGGACGAGGACTACATCGAGCATCTCTTCGTCGCCTCCACGCATGACTACATCCTCTTCTTCACCACCGTCGGCAAGGTCTATCGACTCAAGGTGCACGAGCTGCCGCTCGGGTCGCGCCAGTCGAAGGGCCGCGCGATCGTCAACCTGCTGCCGCTCCGCCAGGACGAGCTGATCCGCGCGGTGATCGCGACACGGAACTTCGAAGAGGCGAAGTACCTCGTCTTCGCGACGAAGAAGGGGATCGTCAAGAAGACGATGTTCCTCGAGTACAACACGCCGCTCAAGGCCGACGGGATCATCGCGCTCAAGATGCGCGAGGACGACGAGCTGATCGGGGTCAGGCTCTCCGACGGGGACGACGACATCCTCATGGTCTCGCGCATGGGGCAGGCCGTGCGGTTCTCGGAGAAGGACGTCCGGTCGATGGGACGGCCAGCCTCCGGTGTCGCAGGCATGAAGCTCCGCGCGGGCGACGAGGTGATCGAGGTCGACATCGCCGCGGACGACGCCGACCTGCTCGTCGTGACCGAGAACGGCTGGGGGAAGCGCACGCGGGTCTCCGACTATCCGGTGAAGGGCCGCGGCACGATGGGCGTCAAGACCGTGCAGCTCGTCGAGGCGAAGGGGCGCCTGGCCGGCGCCCGCATCGTCCGCGACGGCTACCAGGTGATGCTCATCTCCGACGGCGGCACGGTGATCCGCATGGCCACGGACGGGATCAAGCGCTCGGGTCGCGCGACGCAGGGCGTCATCGTCATGCGCCTCCGCGAGGGAGAGCAGGTCTCGAGCCTCGCGCCCGTCGTCGGCGCGGACGAGGAGGACGGGCCCGAGCTGCTCGAGGCGCTCGAGGAGCCTGAGGTGTCTGGGGGGTCTGGCGCCGAAGGTGCCTGACCCCAGCGACGGTTCCGTCCCACGACCGCGCTGGACCCCGAGCTTCAGTCGAGCAGCGCCACGAGGATCAGCACACCGACGACGAGGATGGCGAGCACGATGAGCCCCTCGACGAGCGTCTGCAGGGTCGTACGGCCGGCGTCCTCGACCTGATCCGTCCAGGCGATGCGCCGCACGCCGCGGACGGCAGCGGCGGCGAGCGGCACGAGGATCGCGAGAACGACGAGGACGCCGACCAGCGTCCGCACGCGCTAGGACTCCTTGGACTTGTGGATCCCGAGCGTCTCGAGGAACTCGATGGGGATCGGGAACACGATCGTCGAGTTGTTCGTCGCGCCGATCTCGAGGAGGGTCTGTAGGTAGCGCAGCTGGACCGTGATCGGCTGCTGCGCCATCACCGCCGCTGCGTCCTTCAGCCGCTCCGAGGCCTGGAACTCGCCCTCGGCCGAGATCACCTTCGCGCGCCGCTCGCGCTCGGCCTCCGCCTGGCGGGCCATGGCGCGCTGCATGTCCGCGGGGATCTCGACGTCCTTCACCTCGACGACGGAGACCTTGATGCCCCACGGGGAGGTCGCCTCGTCGATGATCCCCTGGAGGATCTGGTTGATCTTGTCGCGCTCAGAGAGGAGCTCGTCGAGGACGTGCTGGCCGAGCACCGACCGGAGCGTGGTCTGCGCGATCTGCGACGTCGCGACCATGTAGTTCTCGACCTGGACGATCGCGGCCTTCGGCTCGACGATCCGGAAGTACGCCACGGCGTTGACCCGCACCGGGACGTTGTCCTTCGTGATCACCTCCTGCGGCGGGACGTTGAGCGTCACCGTGCGCAGGTCGACCCGCTCCATCTTGTCGACGAACGGGATGAGCACGAACAGGCCCGGCCCCTTCGGCTCCGGGAGCAACCGCCCGAGCCGGAAGATCACGCCGCGCTCGTACTCGCGCGCGATCTTCACTGCCGCGAAGAGGATCACGAGGAGGATGACGACGACGATTGCGACGACGATCAGCGCGATGTCCATCAGGCCCTTTCGGTCGGGTTCGGTGATCCTACGACGAGCTCCAGGTCCTCCTGGACGGACTCGACGGTGACATGCTCGCCCGGCACGAGCGGCACGCCGTCGGCCGAGCGAGCGCGCCAGAGCTCGCCGCCGAGCGCGACCCAGCCGTCGCGCCGGACGACGGCCTCTCCGCCCACCATGGTCGAGGCACCGACCTCGACCGGGTTCCGGCGCGCCCTCACCACGCGGGTCAGCGCGATGCCGAGCAGCAGGGCCAGCGTTCCCGCGAGCGCGAGCGCGGTCCAGAGCGACACCTGGTAGGTCGGCCCGGCAGGGTCGAAGAGCATCAGCGCGCCGATCACGAACGTGACCGCGCCGGCGAGCGCAAGCGCGCCGTGGCTGACGATGAAGGCCTCGGCGACGAACAGCCCGGCGGCGAAGAGCATCAGGAGGGCTCCCGCTGCCGACACCGGCAGCACCTGGAGGCCGTAGAGCCCGACGAGGAGCGAGATCACGCCGACGGTGCCGGGAAGGATCAAACCGGGGTTCCAGAGCTCGACGAGGATCCCGACGAGCCCGAGCGAGAGCATCAGCGCGATGATGTTCGGGTCGATCAGCACGTCGAGCGCGCGCTTCCAGAAGCCCATCTCCACGCGCTCGACCTGCGCGCCGGCCGTGTGCAGGACGAGGCCCTTGGGGACGGTCTTCGTGCCGTCGATCTTCTCGAGCAGCGCAGGCACGGTCGGCGCCATGACGTCGATCACGCCCTTCTCGAGCGCGTCGCGCGCCCCGAAGTTCGCCGCGTCGCGGACCATCGCCTCGGCCGCGTCGGCGTTCCGGCCGTGCTCCCGGGCGAGCTCGGCCATGTAGGCGGCCGCGTCGTTGATCACCTTCTTGCGCAGGTCGCTGCCGAGGTCCTCGCCGGTGGCGGAGATCGGGGTCGACGAGCCGATGTTCGTCTGCGGCGCCATCGCGAGGACGTCGGCCGCCTGTCCGATCACCGCGCCGGCGGAGTCCGCGCTCGAGCCGGGCGGCGCGACGTAGACGACGACCGGCACCTTCAGGGCGAGCATCGTCTTCACGATCTCCCTCATCGAAGACCCGAGCCCGCCCGGTGTATCCATCTCGATCACGACCGCCGCGAATCCGTCCCGCTCGGCGCGGTGCATCTCGTCCTGGAGATAGTCCTGCGTCACGGGGTTGACGTCGTTGTCGAACTCGACCACGAGAACGCGTGGCGCCGCGGCGCCCGCCGGCAACGCGAGGAGGAGCGCGGCGGCGGCCGCCGCGAGGAGAGATCCGAGCGCTCGCACGGGGCGCGCGTCCACGTCGATTCGACTCTAGCAACGGGCCTTCGACCCGCCGCCGCACCGTAAGCATTCCGTCAGGGAAGGGCCGCGGGGGTTGTCGGAGAAGGCGTGCTGCGTCACGCTGACTCTCCCAACGATGCCCCGTCGCCTTCTCGTCGCCTTCCTGCTCGCCCTGGCGCTGCCCGCCTCCGCTTCGGCGGGGCTCGCGACGCTGCAGGTACGCGAGCTTCCGCTCCACGGCGAGCGGGCGCTGTCCGCCGTGAGCGCGACGAGCCCGTTCCAGCTCGTCGGCATCCACTGGCAAGGCAGCGGCCGGCTCGAGCTCCGCATCCGGACGGCGAGCGGCTGGACGCGGTGGCAGCCGGTCCGCGAGGACGCGGACGACGCGCCCGACGC
>DASUZN010000236.1:0-4110 GCA_036376855.1 Gaiella sp.
GAAGTAGTCGACCTTGATCCCCGTCTTCGCCGTGAACTGGTCGAGCGTCGGGTGCTTCTTCGTCTTCTCGTCGAAGTCGATGTAGAGCGGCCAGTTCGAGAAGCGGAGCACGTCGGCGACCTCGCCGCCCCCACCGCCGCCGCCCGACGACCCGCCGCACGCGGCGAGGAGCCCGGGCAGGCTCAGGATCGTGACGCCCGCCGCACCGCGCTGAACGAGCTCTCGCCGGGTGATCCGCATTGTCATTCGGCCTGCTCCTCTCCTCGATCGACGACGAACGTCGCCTCGGGCGCCCACGACAGGGTCACCTGGCTTCCCGGCGCCGGCGCGACGCCGCCCGCCTCGACGTTCTGGTGGAACACGGTCATCTCTCCCACCGGCGTCGCCACGACGACCTCGGTCGCGACCCCGATGTACGCAGACTCCTTCACCTTGCCCGAGAGCCGGTTGACGCCCCCGTCGCGCAGGCTGATCTTCTCGGGCCGCACGCCGATCGAGACGGGGCCGCGCGAGCCGTTCGTGGACGCGCGGAGCTCCGAGCCGTCGACGAGCCGGATCAGGTCGTCGCCCGTGATCGTCCCCTCGAGCAGGTTCGACTTGCCGAGGAAGCCGGCGACGAATGCCGTGCGCGGGCGCTCGTAGAGCTCCGCCGGCGTCCCGAGCTGCTCGATCCGGCCGCCGTTCATGACGGCGATCGTGTCGGCCATCGTCATCGCCTCTTCCTGGTCGTGCGTGACGTGGACGAACGTGATGCCGACCTCGTTCTGGATGCGCTTCAGCTCGAGCTGCATCTGCTTGCGCAGCTTGAGGTCGAGCGCGCCGAGCGGCTCGTCGAGCAGGAGCACGCGCGGGTTGTTCACGATCGCTCGCGCGAGCGCGACGCGCTGCTGCTGGCCGCCGGAGAGCTGGCGCGGCTTGCGACCCTCGCGGCCGGCGAGATCGACGAGCTCGAGGATCTCGGCGACGCGCGTCTTGACCTCCCCCTTCGGCATCCGCTTCCGCTGGAGCCCGAACGCGACGTTGTCGGCAACCGTCATGTGGGGGAAGAGCGCGTAGCTCTGGAAGACCGTGTTCACGTCCCGCTTGTACGGTGGAAGGCCGACGACGTCGCGGTCGCCGAGGAAGATCCGCCCCGACGTCGCCTCCTCGAAGCCGCCGATCATCCGCAGGGTGGTGGTCTTGCCGCAGCCGGAGGGGCCGAGCAGCGCGAAGAACGATCCGCGCGGGATCTCGAGCGAGATGCCGTCGACGGCCCGCACGCCGCTGAAGTCCTTGACGACCTCCTCGAGCCGGACGTCCGGCGACATCGTGCTCTCGCTCACGTGCTCTCCTCGGCCGCAACCACGTCGCGGTCGCCGTGGGCGGCCGCGTTCGCCTCACCGCGGTCGCCCACGCCCCAGTCGTAGAGCTGCTTCCAGAGCTCGAGGTACAGGAACGTCTCGGTCGAGACGACCTCGGGAAGCGACCGGATGCGGTTGGTCACGTCGAGCAGCCCCCTGCGATCGGCGCAGACGACCTCGGCGAGGAGGTCGAAGCGGCCCGTGGTGACGACGACGTAGTCGGCCTCCTCCCACTGGGAGAGCTCGTCCGCGACGATCTCGGGCGGGCCGGACGTGCGGATCCCGACCATCGCCCAGGAGTCGAAGCCGAGCCCGAGCGGGTTCGTGACGCCCGTGACCTGGAGGATGCTCTGGTCGCACAGCCGGCCGTAGCGCGCGCGCACCGTCGCCTCCGAGACGCCGAGGTCGGCCGCGATCCGCCGGAACGACTCACGGCCGTTGCGCTGCAGCGCGTGGATGATCCCACGGTCGACGCGATCGAGCTCGGGTGCACGCGAGACGGGCCCGCGCCGCGCGTGACCTCTGCGACCGACCCCCGGCGGGCTTGCTTCCCTCGACGCCCTGACCTCCGATTGGCTGCGCAATGCGAGGCCTTCCTACCAAACCGACTCGCAATCCGCAACCGGGAGCAGCGCGGCGCGTCAGGACAGCTTCACGCAGACGTGCTTGATCCGCGTGTACTCCTCCATCGAGTAGAGCGACATGTCCTTGCCGTAGCCGGACTCCTTGAAGCCGCCGTGGGGCATCTCCGGGGTCAGCGGGAACAGATGCTCGTTCACCCAGACGGTGCCGAAGTCGAGCCTCCCCGCGACCTTCATCGCGCGGCCGACGTTCTCCGAGAACACCGACGACGCAAGCCCGTAGCGGATGTCGTTGGCCATCGCGACCGCCTCGTCGTCGGAGGCGAACCGCTGCATCGTGACGACGGGGCCGAACACCTCGTTCTGGACGATCTCGGCGTCCTGCGCGACGTCGGTGACGATCGTCGGAGCAACGAAGAAGCCGCGGTCGCCGACCGTGCCGCCGCCGGTGACGACGGTTGCCTTGGCGTCCTGCGCGCGCTCGAGGAAGCCGAGGACGCGCTGCTGCTGCTCCGCCGAGATGACCGGGCCCATGCCGATCTCGTCGTCGGTCGCCGGGTCACCCACCGACATGCCCTCGACCGCGGTCACGCTCGCCGACAGCACGTCGTCGTAGATCCGCTCCGCGACGAGGATCCGCGAGGAGGCGGTGCAGTCCTGGCCCGAGTTGAAGTAGCCGCCGACCTTGATCGCCTCGGCGACGGTCGCGGGGTCGGCGTCGTCGAGCACGACCATCGGCGCCTTGCCGCCGAGCTCGAGGTGCACCCGCTTCACGGTGTCGGCCGCGTTCTTGGCGATCAGCTTCCCGGTCGCGGTGTCACCGGTGAGCGAGACGAGCCGGATGGACGGATGCCGGACGAGCCGGTCTCCGGCGGGGACGCCGTCCCCGGTCACGACCTGGAGCACGCCCTTCGGGAGGATCTCCTGCGCGAGCTCGACGAAGCGCAGCACCGTCAGCGGCGTCTGCTCGGCGGGCTTGACGATCTGGACGTTGCCCGCGGCGAGCGCAGGCCCCAGCTTCCAGATCACCATGAAGAGCGGGTAGTTCCACGGGGCGATTCCCGCGACGATGCCGAGCGGCTCCCGGCGGATCATCGACGTGTAGCCCTCGACGTACTCGGCCGCCGCCTTCCCCTCGAGGTTCCGGGCGGCACCCGCGAAGAAGCGGAGGTTGTCCGACATCACGCCAGGCTCGTCGACCGCTACCCACCAGGGCTTGCCGACGTTGCGCGACTCGAGGCGCGCGAGCTCATCGGCATTGTCGTCGATCACGTCGGCCAGCCGGAGCAGGAGCTCCATGCGGTCCTTCGGCGTCTTCTCGCGCCAGGTCTCCCACGCCCTCTCGGCCGCGGCGACCGCGCGGTCGACGTCCTCCTCGCCGGCCCGGGGCACCTCGGCGATGACCTCGCCGGTCGCCGGGTTCAGCACCTCCATCGTCTCGCCCGAGAGCGCGTCGACGAACTCGCCGTCGACGAACATCTTCTGCTGCGCCACGGAAACGGTCATTGGCTCCTCCTTCGAGCTGTGCTCGCGGGTGTTTCCGACTTCAGTCGGACACCGGCGTCTCGCACGAGCGTACCGCCGAGAGAACGACCGCCTCTCTGGTACAAGCGGCCCATGCGGATCCTCGTCGTCGGCACGGGCGGAGTCGGCTCGGCGTTCGCCGCGATCGCGGCGCGGCGCACGTTCTTCGAGCACTGCGCGCTCGCCGACTACGACCCGGCGCGCCCGGCGTCGCTCGTCGCCTCGCTCGACGACGGGCGCTTCTCGGCTCACGCGATCGACGCGTCGAGCCGCGGCGCCGTCTCGGAGCTGATCCGCGAGACGCGACCGGACGCCGTGCTGAACGCCGTCGACCCCGTCTTCAACGTCCCCGTCTTCGACGCGTGCTTCGACGCGGGCGTCACGTACCTCGACATGGCGATGACGCTCTCCGAGCCGCACGCCGAGAAGCCGTTCGAGCTCACGGGCGTGAAGCTGGGTGACTACCAGTTCGAGCGCGCCGCGGCCTGGGAGGAGAAGGGGCTCCTCGCGCTCGTCGGGATCGGGATCGAGCCGGGCGCCGCGGACGTCTTCGCACGCCATGCGGCCGACGAGCTGTTCTCGGAGATCGACGAGGTCGGCGTCCGAGACGGCGCGAGCCTCGTCGTCGAGGGCTACGACTTCGCACCCACGTTCTCCATCTGGAC
>DASUZN010000237.1:0-6387 GCA_036376855.1 Gaiella sp.
GGGTCGTCGAGCAGGCCGAGGTTCACCATGTGGACGCCCATTGCGCCTGCGGCCGGGTTGTCGAGGTTCGCGATGCAGGTGTTGCCGGAGGTGTCGGGCAGCTCGAAGCTGTACCCCGCCGCCTTCGCGGTCGCGAGGTCGTGGTACGCCGCGGTGGCGTCCCGAACGTCCGCAAGCTCGGACTGCCCTCCCGCGGCGGCGTAGCCGGCGACGCCCAGCAGTGGCAGCGCAACGGCGAGCGCGATCAGCAGTGTCTTGCGCATCGTCTCCTCCTCTCAGGCCGCGACCGGCGCCGGGTCGGGCCGCACGATCACGGTGTCGGCGACCTTCACGATCTCGTCGACTGGCAGCTCCGCCGCGGTCGCGTGGCGGCGGATCGCCTCAGGGCTCGAGGCCTGGTAGATGCAGACCGTGCCGACGGTGCCGTTGAGCTCCTCGAGCACGTAGCTGCGGAGCCAGGCGATGTCGTCGGGCATCCGCTCGCCTTCGCTGGTCGAGCGCTCGGCCGCCGCGGCGAGATCGTCGGCCGTCCGCCAGCCGCCGCGCCGCAGGATCACGTACGTCTCCATCCTTCCTCCTCGGGTCGTCTTCGACCCGTCGAAGGTAGGCCGGAGAGGCTCGCGCCCGAATCGGCAGAACTGCCTAGGTTGCGCGGGGGCGCTACCGGTCTTCGAGCAGCGCGAGACGAGCCGCGGCAGCGACGGCCTCGCCGCGCGTGCGCGCGCCGAGCTTGCGCAGGAGGGCCGAGACGTGGTGGTCGACCGTGCGGGGTGAGAGGTACAGACGCTCGGCGATCTCTGCGTTGCGAAGACCGCTTGCGACGAGCCGGAGAACGTCGAGCTCCCGTGGCGTGAGGTCAGCCTCGTTGGCCCTTGTTGCCGCGCGTGGGCCTCGTGGGACGTCGCGGGCGCCCGATTCGCGTAGCTTCCGCGCCACGATCGTCGCGAGCGGTCGCGCGCCGAGGCGAAGGCACTCGCCGTGTGCCTGACGGAGCGCGTCGACGTCGATGGTCTGCGACAGCGCGAGCGCCGCCTCGTACGGGTAGCTGCTCGCGGTCCACTCCTCGGCTGCCTCCTGCCAGCGGCCGGCGAGGCACAGTGCGTACGGTCCAGCGCCGTCGGCGGGCGCCGCGCCGTCGAGTCGTGCAAGCCGCCGCCAGAAACGCAGGCGCGCAACGGCCTTCGGATCCTCCAGCTCGGCCGAGAGCATCGCCGCTGTTGCTGCATCGACGTCGTCCACGGCGAGCTCGTACCAGGCGACCTCCGCGCGCGCTGCCGCGAGATCCATATGCGCGAACTCCTCCTCGCGCGGGACGCCGACCGCGGCGGCGTCGGCCAGCGCCTCTCGCGCTCCCGGGTCGCCTCGCCGAGTGCGCACGAGGGCGAGGACGCACAGCGCCTCGTGGTGCGTCCACGGCGACTCTCGCGGGTCGGCGAGCACCGCGTCCGCATAGCCGACAGCATCGTCCCAACGGCCACGCTCGAGGGCCCAGCGGGCGGCGACCGCGAGGACGTTGATGCGCCAGAGGTCCTGCGTGTGCTCGGTGCAGTACTCGATTGCCTCGCCGATGTGGCGCTCTACGAGATCGTGGCGGCCCCACTCGATGCCGCGGTAGACGAGACCGTTGAGCCCACGCGCGGCCACCTCGTGCTCGCCCTGGCGTCGCGCCGACTCGACCGCCTCTTCGAGCAGGTCGATGCCCCGCTCGAGGTCTCGGTGAGCCACGATGCCGGCGATGGTCACTCGCGCATGGCCTGCGATCGTCGCGTCGTGGAAACGCTGGGCGACGTCGAGCGCACGCTGCGCGTGCTCCAGGGATGCGTCGAGGTCGCCATGGCCCAGAGCCTCGAGAGCCTGGATGTGGGAGACGTACGCGTGCTCACGCCGCTCAGGGAGGCCGGCGGCGAGCTGTGACGCGCGGAAGACCGCCTCGTTCGCCTCACCGTTGTACCCGCGGCACCAGAGGTAGTCGGTCAGCTCGGTGAGCGCACGCGCCTCCTCGAGCGGCGCGCCTTGCTCCTGCCTGCACCGAATCGCCTCGCGGATGACCTCGATTGCCTCGGTCTGGTCGTCGGCGAGGTAGCACGCACGGGAACGCCCTTCGAGGAGGTCGGCGCGGTCGCCCGGAGCGAGATCGTCGGCGAAGCGCAGCGCTCGCGCATACTGGGCCGCTGCCTCGCGGTAGGCGCCGACACGGGCTGCCTCTGCTGCAGCTGCCGGTGCGAATCGGAGCACGGCCTCCGGGTCGGCCGCCTGCTCGGCGTGATGTGCAACGCGCGCGACGTCGGCGCGGGGCGAGTCGATGAGCGCAAGCAGCAGCGATCGGTGCAATGCGAGTCGTCGTGCGGGCGAGATCGACTCCTCCACGGCCACGCGCGCGAGTTCGTGGCGGAAAGCGATGCCGAAGTCGTCGGCGCGCAGCACGCCCGATGCGAGGCATTCGTCGATGGACTCGGACGCCTCGCCGACCACGGCGAGGATCGAACCCGCTTCGAGAGAGGGAGGGGCGATGGAGACGGCCTCGACGACCGCCGTGGCGTGCGGCCCGAGCCTCGCGACCCGCGCGAGGACGGCGTCTCGCACGGTGGCCGGGACATCGTCCCCGCCGGCCGCGAGCACCTCGGTCACATAGAACGGGTTGCCGGCTGTCAGTCGGTGGAGCGACGCAGGATCGACCTCGCGGCCCTCGGCCAACCGGGCAACAGCAGCCAGGGAGAGCGGCTCGACCTTCAGGCGTCGAACGCCGTCCGACGTGGCGAGATCCCCGAGCAGGACCCGCAGCGGGTGGTCTCGTTCGAGCTGGTCGTCGCGGTAGGTCGCGATCACGAGTGTCGGCGTACCGCCGACCCGTCGGCCGAGGACGCGCAGAACGTCGAGCGTCGCCTCGTCGGCCCAATGCACGTCCTCGAGGACGAGGAGCAGCGGTAGCCCCGGCTGACCCGCGTCGAGCAGCGCCGTCGCGATGCCGTGCGCGCCGGCGTCGCCATCGACGGCCGCTGTGACTGCCGGTGGGGCTCCTGCAACGACCTCGAGGAACGGGCCGAGCGGCGGCGGAGTAACGAGCGGATCACACCCGCCCCACAACCCCACGGCGTCGTGGTCGGCACCCTCGAAGAACACCCGCGTGGCCGTGGTCTTGCCCACGCCGGCCTCGCCGCCGACGAAAAGCAGCCTGCCTCGTCCCGCCCCGGCGTCGGCGAACGCCGTGCGCAGCCCGTCGAGCAACCTGTCACGCTCGAGGAGCACGCCGAGCCTCGCGGATTCGACGATCGCCATCGTCAGATCCTTACGCGCCGGTCGGTTCTGCGCAATCGAGCTCTTGGTCGGGGTGCGGCTACAGGGGGGCTACGATCGGAGGAGCGAACGAGCGAAGGAGCGTGAAGATGGCCACTGTCGAGGCGAACCCGAACCTCGGAGCCGAGATCGTCGCGGACGCGAAGGAGTACGTCCTCTACTCGTGGTCGGTGCAAGACCAGATCAACCCGATCGCGGTCGCGGGCGCGGAGGGCCGTCACTTCTGGGACTACGACGGGACGCGCTATCTCGACTTCGCCTCACAGCTCGTCAACGTCAACATCGGGCATCAGCATCCGAAGATCATCCAGGCGATCAAGGACCAGGCAGACGTGCTCTGCACGATCGGCCCGCCGATGGCGAACGAGTCGCGCTCGCGGCTCGGCCGGATGCTCGCGGACGTGACGCCGGGCGACCTGTCCGTCTCCTTCTTCACGAACGGCGGCGCCGAGGCGAACGAGAACGCCGTCAAGCTCGCGCGCCTCGTCACCGGCCGCCACAAGATCATCGCCCGCTACCGCTCCTACCACGGCGCGACGAACGGCGCCGTCACCCTGACAGGCGACCCGCGCCGCTGGGCGGTCGAGCCCGGCATGCCCGGCGTCGTGCGGATGTTCGACCCGTACACCTACCGCTGCCCGGCCGGGCACCCCGACCCGTGCCCGGTCTGCACCGGGGCGCCCCACCTCGAGGAGATCCTCGAGTACGAGGGCGCGCACACGGTCGCGGCCGTGATCCTCGAGACGGTCACGGGGACGAACGGCATCATCCCCCCGCCCGACGGCTACCTGCAGGCGATCCGAGAGGTCTGCGACCGGCACGGGATCCTGCTGATCCTCGACGAGGTGATGGCGGGCTTCGGGCGGACGGGCACGTGGTTCGCCTGCGAGCACTGGGACGTCGTCCCGGACATCATCACCGTGGCCAAGGGCATCAACTCGGGTTACGTCCCGCTCGGCGCGATGATCGCCCGGGGCGAGATCGTCGACCAGGTACGCGGCCGCTTCTTCCCCGGGGGCCTGACCTACGCTGGACACCCGCTGGCGTGCGCCTCTGCGATCGCGTCGATCGAGGCGTTCCAGGAGGAGGGAGTGGTCGACAACGCGGCCGAGGTCGGTGCCTACCTCGGCGAGTCGCTCCGCGCGCTCGCCGACCGTCATCCGTCGATCGGCGACGTCCGCGGTCTCGGCTGCTTCTGGGGCATCGAGCTCGTGAGGAACCGCGAGACCAAGGAGATGCTCGTCCCGTTCAACGCCTCCGGCGAGGCGGCGCTCCCGGTCGCGCGGGTCGCGAAGGCCGCCCTCGAGCAGGGTCTCTATCTGATGACGCACTGGAACGTCGTCATGGTCGTACCGCCGCTCACCATCACGCGCGACGAGGTCGATTCCGGCGTCGCGATCCTCGACGAGGTCCTCGCGATCGCGGACGAGTACGTGAGCTAGCGCCTACCGCGGCGGCGGCGGTCAGGTGGACGGCGCCGGCCGCGCGAGAAACCGCGCGACGGCGTCGGCCGTCTCGTCGAGGGCGTCCCACAGCACTGTGTGGCCGCCGGGCACCCTGACGACCTCCAGCAGGTCTCCGACCGCGTCGCGGTGTGCGTCGAGCAGGTGGTCGTAGGGCAGGTAGGAGTCGGCCCCGAGCACGAGGAGCGTCGGAATGCGGACGTCGGCGAAGGGCGGCGGCGAGGTCGCCATCTCGCTGTAGGCCGTGACGACGCTCGCCTGCGTGTAGCGATAGCGCCAGCCGTCCTCGTCCTCGATCATGTGGGCGCGCAGCTCGGCCTCGACGAGCGGACGCGGCGCGTCGTGGAGCTGGCTCTCGTCGTAGCGTCGGTCTATCGCAGCCTCGAAGCTCTCGTAGACCCGCTCGCGGCGCGCGTTCTCCGCAGCCCAGAGCGCGACGTGCGGCGGGAGCAGGATCGCCGGATCGAGGAGGACGAGCTGCTCGACGGTGCCGGGACGTCGCGCCGCGTGCTCGAAGGCGATCCGTCCGCCGAAGGAATGTCCCAGCCAGACCGCTGCCTCGCCGACGGAGGCCTCGACGGCCTCGAGGTGGTCGGAGAGCCGCCACGGAGGCTCCCGCGGTGAGTCGCCGTGGCCGAGAAGATCCGGTGCGACGATCCGGTACGCCGGTGCGATTCGCTCCGCGAGGCGCTCGAAGTGGCGGCCGCTGCCGGTCACGCCGTGGAGGCATACGACGGCCCGCGCGTCGGCGTCACCCCACGAATGCAGGTGGAGCCGGCTCACGTGAGCCGCCGTGGCTCTCGCTCCCGCGTCGGGCGCGAGCCGGCCCTGCTCCAGGCCTGGCTTGTGTTCGCATTCGCGCTCGTCGGCCTCTGGTCCGCACCCCCCCAAGGGGGCGCGAGGCCCCCTGGAGTCACGCTATCGGCCAGACCGTGACGTGTCTGTGCCGGCTTCGTGCCGGATGTGTGACCGAGTGATCGGAGCGCCAGGGAGTTGCCTCGGCGACTACGAACATCCCGACCGCGGACACCTCGCGTGCGGACGCCGCAACCGCAGTTCCTCGACCACCGGGACGACCGGGAGCGGCGGCGGGCGCTCACCCGTCGGTGTGAAGCGTCTCGAGCGACTCGGGCACCATCTCCGTACGGCGGGTGCCCGCGTCCTTGACGAGCGACCAGATCACGACGCCGTCGGTGTCGATCAGGAACGTGCCGCGGATCGGCGCGCCGTTCTCCTCGTTGAAGACGCCGTAGCGCTTTGCCGTCGCGCCGTGCGACCAGAAGTCCGACGCAAACGTGTACTCCGCGCCGAGCTCCCGCTTCCACGCCTGGCGGGCCGCGGAGGTGTCGCACGAGACGAACACGATCTCCGTGTTCGCGTTGCGGAACGACGCGAGGTTCTCCTGGAGGTCCTGCGCCTCCTCCGTGCACACCGGCGTGAACGCGAACGGATGGAAGACGAGGAGCACGTTGGAGCGCCCGAGGTAGTCCGACAGCCGCACCCGCGGCCGGCCCGAGCTCTCCTCGAGATCGAACTCCGGAGCCCTGTCACCCGTGCCGATCGTCATGCGCCGTCTCCGCCTCCTCGCCGTTGGAGGACGGAACATAGTACGCCCGCCCTCTCAGCCCTT
>DASUZN010000238.1:0-4956 GCA_036376855.1 Gaiella sp.
TGGTGGGTCACCCGACGCACCGTTCATCATCTCGGTGGGCTCTTCTCGTGAGCCCGAGACGGAGCAGCACGTGATCATCACCGTCACCTTGAACGCCGCCCTCGACCGGTCGCTGACCGTTCCGACGCTCCAGCTGGGTCAGCGTCACCGCGCGAGCGACGTCCTGACGCTCGCTGGCGGCAAGGGGATCAACGTGGCGCGCGCGCTCAAGCAGCTCCACGTGCCCGTCGTCGCCACCGGCCTCGCCGGCGGTCGCACCGGCACACGCATCGTCGAGGAGCTGACGGGAGAGGCGATCCTCAACGACTTCGTGCGCATCGGCGACGAGTCACGGACGTCGACGCTGGTCGTCGACCCCACCTCGGGGACGCAGACCGAGATCAACGAGTGGGGCCCGAAGGTCACGGATTCCGAGCTCGGCACGTTGATGGACAAGCTGCGCTACCTCTCCCGGGGCGCCGACGCCGTCGTCCTCGCGGGGTCGCTGCCACGGGGCGTCGCCGACACGTTCTACGCCGAGGCCGCACGCGAGCTCCAGCGGCGCAGCGTGCGCGTGGTGCTCGACTCCGAGGGCGAGCCGCTCCGCCTCGGGATCGAGGCCGAGCCGTGGCTCGTGTCGCCGAACCAGCACGAGGCCGAGCAGCTCGTCGGCCAGGAGCTGAACGACGAAGAGGACTTCGTGATGGCGCTCGAGACCATCGCGGAGCTCGGTGCCCGGAACGTTCACATCACGCTCGAGAGCGGCTGCTTCGCGCTCGTCCGCGAGGACAGGCAGGTGCGGCGCTACCGCGTCGACGTGCCGCGACTCGAGCCGGTCTCGATGGTCGGCGCCGGAGATGCGTTCCTCGCGCAGTGGCTCGCATCGGTGCTCGACAGCTCTGCCTCGGCCGAGGAGGCGCTGCGATCGGCCGTCGCCACGGGCGCGGCATCCGTGCTCGACGTCGGCGCGGGCCGCTTCGACCCCGCCGAGGCACGCCGCCTCGCCGCCGCGGTGGAGCTGCACGAGCTGCAGCCTGTGTCGTAGCTCGCAAGCGGGAATCCGCCGAGCGGATTCCCGCCGCGGGATCCCCGCCTGCGGCGGGGGCACATCCCTAAAGGCGCCCGCTGGCGCGGTCGCAACTGCCTCATTGGCACGATCCCCGATGCGAGCCTTCCGGACGGCGCGCTAAGCTCGCAGCACTTGGTCGAGCGCGAGGACAAGTTCGCGAAGGAAGGGCTGACCTTCGACGACGTCCTGCTCGTGCCGGCCGAGTCGGCGGTGCTCCCGAACGACGTCTCGACGGCCAGCCGGCTGACTCGCACGATCGCGCTCGAGATCCCGCTCCTCTCCGCGGCGATGGACACCGTCACCGAGGCGCGGATGGCGATCGCGCTGGCGCGACTCGGCGGTATCGGCGTCCTGCACCGCAACCTCTCGATCGCGGACCAGGTCACCGAGGTCGACAAGGTCAAGCGCTCCGAGGCGGGGATGATCGTCGAGCCCGTCACGCTCTCACCGGACGCGCTCGTCGGCGACGCGCTCGCGCTGATGGAGCGCTACCGCGTCTCCGGGATCCCGATCACCGACACGGAGGGCGTGCTCGTCGGGATCCTGACGAACCGCGACCTCCGCTTCGGCGTCCCTTCGACGATGCGCGTCGCCGACGCGATGACGAAGGAAGGGCTCGTCACGGCGCCGGTCGGGACGACCCTCGAGGAGGCGCAGGCGATCCTCGGGCGTCACCGCATCGAGAAGCTGCCGATCGTCGATCTCGACGGTCGCCTCAAGGGGCTGATCACCGTGAAGGACATCTCGAAGCGAGAGGCCTACCCGCTCGCGACGAAGGACGAGCGCGGGCGGCTGCGGGTCGCGGCCGCCGTCGGCGTCGGGACGGACGCCGTCGAGCGCGCGGCGGCGCTGGTCGACGCGGAGGTGGACGCCCTGGTCGTCGACACGGCGCATGGGCACTCGCTCGGCGTCGTCGAGATCGTTCGGCGCCTGAAGGACGCCCACGACGTCGCGATCGTCGCGGGCAACATCTCCACCGCCGAGGCGGCCGAGGCGCTCATCGACGCCGGCGCCGACTGCCTGAAGGCAGGTCAGGGCCCCGGGTCTATCTGCACGACCCGCGTCGTCGCCGGGGTCGGCGTGCCGCAGGTGACGGCGGTCTGGGACATCGCATCGGTCGCGGCCGACCACGACGTGCCGGTGATCGCGGACGGCGGGATCACCTCGTCGGGCGACGTGGCGAAGGCGATCGCGGCCGGCGCGGACACCGTCATGCTCGGCTCGATGCTCGCCGGCACCGACGAGGCGCCGGGCGGGGTGATCGTCGTCCAGGGCGAGCGCTTCAAGGAGTACCGCGGGATGGGCTCGCTCGGCGCTATGAAGGCGCGCTCGTTCTCGAAGGACCGCTACTTCCAGGGCGACGTCGAGGACGTCGCGGAGCTCATCCCGGAGGGGATCGAGGGCCGCGTCGCCTACAAGGGGCCGCTCGGGCCGATCGTGCACCAGGTCGTCGGCGGCGTCCGGCAGGCGATGGGCTACTGCGGCGCACCGACGATCGAGGCACTCCAGGACGCGCGGTTCGTCCGCATCACCGGCGCGGGCTTGCGCGAAAGCCACCCGCACGACGTCACCATCACGAAGGACGCGCCGAATTATCGCCGAGGCTGAGGTCATCCCCTTTCCGGGCTCGGAGCCCGCACCGGAGGACCGCCCCGTCCTCGTGCTCGACTTCGGAGGGCAGTACAGCCAGCTGATCGCGCGGCGGGTGCGCGAGGCGCGCGTCTACTCCGAGCTCGTCTCGCATCGGCTCGGCGCCGACGAGCTGCGCGCGCGCAATCCGGCGGCGCTGATCCTCTCCGGCGGGCCTGCCTCCGTCTACGCCGAGGGCGCTCCGCTCGCCGACCCGGAGATCTTCGGCCTCGGCGTGCCGACGCTCGGCATCTGCTACGGGATGCAGCTCATGGCCCGCGAGCTCGGCGGCGCGGTCGAGGCGAACGACGTCTCCGAGTACGGCAAGGCCGACGTCGAGCTGGACGGCACGGGAGCGCTCTTCCACGACCTCGCCGCCGAGCAGGTCGTCTGGATGAGCCACCGCGACTCCGTCGTCGCGGCACCGGCCGGCGCGCGTGTCACGGCCTCGTCGGAGACGACGCCGATCGCCGCCTTCGAGGACGTCGAGCAGGGGCTTTACGGCGTCCAATTCCACCCCGAGGTCGTGCACACGCCACAGGGCCAACGGATCCTCGAGAGCTTCCTCTACGACGTCGCCGGCGTCGCGCCGGCCTGGACGCCCGCCGCGGTGATCGAGGAGCAGGTCGAGCGGATCCGCGCTCAGGTCGGCTCCGAGCGCGTGATCTGCGGGCTCTCGGGCGGCGTCGACTCGGCGGTTGCCGCCCTTCTCGTCCACAAGGCCGTGGGCGACCAGCTCACATGCGTCTTCGTCGACCACGGCCTCCTGCGCGAGAACGAGGCAGAGCAGGTCGTCGAGACCTTCGGCACCCACTTTCACGTCCCACTCGTGCACGTCGATGCCCGCGAGCGGTTCCTCACCCGCCTCGCCGGCGTCACGGAGCCCGAGGAGAAGCGCGCGATCGTCGGCGAGGAGTTCATCCGCGTCTTCGAGGACGAGGCGCACGAGCTGGGTGACGTCCGCTTCCTCGTCCAGGGAACGCTGTACTCGGATGTGATCGAGTCGGGCGGCGAGGTCGGGGTCGCGGCGAAGATCAAGTCGCACCACAACGTCGGCGGCCTGCCCGCCGACATGCGGATGGAGCTGGTCGAGCCGCTGCGAGCGCTGTTCAAGGACGAGGTGCGCCGCGTCGGCGAGCAGCTCGGTCTGCCCGAGCGGATGGTCTGGCGCCACCCGTTCCCCGGCCCGGGTCTCGCGATCCGGATCATCGGCGACGTCACCGAGGAGCGGCTCGCGATTCTCCGCGCCGCCGACGCGATCCTGCTCGAGGAGGTGCGTCGCGCCGACCTCTACCGCGAGCTGTGGCAGTGCTTCGCCGTGCTTCCCGCGGTGCGCTCGGTCGGCGTGCAGGGCGACGAGCGCACGTACGCATACCCGGTGGTGATCCGGGCGGTCACCTCGGAGGACGCGATGACGGCGGACTGGGCGCGTCTGCCCTACGAGCTGCTCGACGCGATCTCGAGCCGGATCGTCAACGAGGTGCCCGGCGTCAACCGCGTCGCGCTCGATCTCAGCTCGAAGCCCCCTGCCACGATCGAGTGGGAGTAGCGGGGGAAGGGGCCGCACGGGGCGTCCGGGGCGTGGCTTCAGCCTCGCCCCTCTTCGTTCCGCCAGACGGGAACCTCCAGAACGCCAGCAGGGTCGACGTCGACCGCGACCTGCTCGCCGACGTGCGGCCCGTCGACCTCGACCACCGCCGCATCCAGCTCGACCCCGTCCTCGCGCCGCACGCGAAGCCGCACGACGGCCCCGTCCCGGTCGGCAGCCAGGACCACGGCTCCCTCCCCGGGCCGGACCCGCACCGCCTCGGGCCGCACGACCGTCGCTCGGTCACCGTCGCGCTCGACGTTCGTCATCCCTAGAAAGCGCGCGACCCAGTCGTCGGCCGGCCGCGCCCAGAGCTCGTCCGGCGACGCAACCTGGGCGACGCGACCTTCCCGTAGCACCGCCACGCGATCGCCGAGCTCGAACGCCTCGCCGACGTCGTGCGTGACGTGGACGACGGTCAGCGCGAGGCGCTCGAAGAGCTCCCGGAGGTCGGTCTGGAGACGCCGGCGAAGCGGCCCGTCGAGCGAGCCGAGCGGCTCGTCGAGAAGCAGCACCTCGGGGCGCGGGGCGAGCGCCCGTGCGAGCGCGACGCGCTGCGCCTCGCCGCCCGAGAGCGTCGTCACGTCGCGGCGCTCCGTCCCGGCGAGGCCTACCAGCGCCAGGGCGTCGCTCACCCGCGCGTCGCGCTGGTCCTGTGCCAACCCCGCCACTTGCGGCCCGAAGCCGACGT
>DASUZN010000239.1:0-10439 GCA_036376855.1 Gaiella sp.
CGCCGCGCCTCGGCCGCCTCGAACGGCGCCCCACTCGCATCGAACCCGTCGACGGCGCTCTCGAGCAGCGCCCGTGCGCGGTCGTGCCGGCCTCGCGCGGCGGCGAGCATCCCCGCCGCTGCGTCTGCGCTCGCCCGGAGCGTCGAGGTGCCGATGGCCAGCGCCGTCCCGGCCAGCTCGTCCGACGCGACCGCCGCCTCGTCGAGCTCGCCGCGCGCGCACCGGCCGCGGATCAGCAGCTCGAGCGCGGGAACGCGGTTCACCCGCACGTCGGTGGGCGTCCGGCGGAGCGACCGCTCGGCGAGCTCGACCGCCCGCGCGGCGTCGCCGGCGTCGAGGGCGAGCCGGCCCCGGCAGAGCTGCCCCAGGCGGGTGGGGCCGGCCCGGTCGAGCAGGCGCTCGGCGTCGGCGGGGCGACCCTGGCGACGGCGGAGCTCGGCGAGCTGCGCGAGTGGCGCGGCGACCCACGCGGGGCGCGAGCGCGCGTAGTCCTCGGACGACGCTGCGAGCAGGCTTTCGGCGTCGCGCCAGCGGCCGCGCCAGAGCTGGACAAGCCCGTACTCCGAGCGGCAGAACGCGAGCATGTAACGGCTTCCGAAGCGCTCCGCGAACTCGGCGATACGGTCGCACCAGGCAAACGCGCGGTCGGTGTCGCGGATCGCGGTGCATGTGGAGACGAGGAAGCAACACGTCCAGGCGCTCGAGATCGGGATCGCGGCTCGTCCTTCGAGGGCCGCGACCGTCGCCTCGTCGAGACAGCGCACTCCCTCGCCGACGTCCGCAGCCGCCACCCGCGCGGCTCCCTCGAGGGCGAGCCCAAGCATCTCCAGGTCGGGGACGTCGAACCGGCGACCGGTGGCGGCGGCGAGGTGTGCTCCGGCGCGCGCCTCGGCACTCCTCCCACCGGCATGGGCGAGGTACCCCTCGTGAAAGGCGAGCCAGCCGTGCTCGGGGCTCGGCTCGAGGCCGTCTAGCAGTCGGTGCGCGCGCCGAAGCCACCCTGAGGCGATTGGCCAGGCGCCGTGGAAGTCGAGCTCGTCCGCCGCGAGCCACGTCGCCATCCGCGCGGCGCCGTGCGTGTCACCGCGGCGTCGGTAGAGGGCGTATGCCCGCGAGCGCGCCTCGAACACCGTCGCGGCATCGTCGAGCCACCACGCTGCCCAGCTGAGCCCCTCGAGCGCCTCCGGACGCTCGTCGTCAGAGAGCGCGCGCGCGAACACCCCGCGGGCGTCGGCCCAGCGTCCCTCTGCAAGCGCCGTCCAGCCGTCCGCGTCCGTGCGGTCGTCCGTCATGCCCGAATTGTCGCGCGGTCAGGCGCCCGCGGAGTAGCTGCGGTAGACGGTGAGGAGCGCCTCCCGCTGCTCGACCGTCAGGCTCGGATCGGCCAGGATCGCGGCGACCGTTCGCGTCGGCCCGGCCGCGGTGTCCGGTGGTGGTTTCTCGGTCCCGGCCGGCTCGTCGTCGATCAGCCCCGCCTGCTGGAGCAGCGTCTCGGTCGAGACGTCGAGCGCCTCGGCAAGCGAGCGGAGGACGCGCACGGACGGTTGATGCAGTCCGCGCTCGATCTGACTCAGATAGGCGTTCGAGACGTCCGTGAGCCGCGCCATCTCGCGCAGCGAGAGGTTCGCAACCTGGCGCTGCGCCTTGATGAAAGCACCGAGTGCCTCCTGCTGAACCTTCCAGGCGTCGTCCGCGGCGGTCATCGGGGACAGCCTATGTGGCGGTCATAGGTCGACGAAGGCGAGCGGCGGGGAGGGCGATCGCCCTCCCCGCCTGCCCGGGGGAAGGTTCCTGTGCCTACGCCTTCTTGGGCGCAGCGGCCTGGAAGACCGGCGCCGACGCGGCGACGACCTTCTCGGCGAAGTCCTTCTGCGTGGCGAGCAGCTTCTCGGCGAAGCCGAACGAGTTCGCGACGACGTCCTTCGGCGCGGGCGTCTCGAAGGGGACCGGGATCTGCTGTCCCTTGGCGAGCGGGGCGACGGTCGACGCCCACAGCTCGACACCGGCGAGCGCCAGCTCCTGGCTCTGCTTGACGGCTGCGAGCATCTGCTCCTGCGCGGCCTTGGAAAGCTCGACGTACGTGGTCATTCTGCGTCCTTTCGGGAGGTTGTTCGATCGCAATAGTACGCGCTAGATGCGTACTATGTCAAGCGATGAGGCGAAGAGCGGTGTCAGACACCGTTCTTCGTCAAGTCGCAACCCCGCCGACGTCCAGAGATCGCGCGCTGGCGGGCGCGGGCGCCTCGTACGTCTGAGCGCTCTGCCGCGCTGTGGAGCGATCGGCACAGAGTCGGCACGCTTCGCCCTTGACACGAATCGGTGTCTGACACCGATTGCACGTCTGGACAACGCAGACGCCCGCTGGCGAGCGCTATCCGCGGACGTAGGTGCCCGGAGCGTCCTCGAGCGCGGGATGCGCCTCGCTCCCGAGCGGCGGCGGCGTGCGCCGTGCGCCGCCGCGGTCGGCCGCCCAGCCGGCCCAGTCCTCCCACCAGGAGCCCGGCACCTCGCTCGCTCCCGCGAACCACTCGTCCGGCTCCTCCGGGAGTGCCTCGTTCACCCAGTGCTTCCGCTTCGGGCCGGGCGGGTTGACGATGCCCGCGATGTGGCCGGAGGACGTGAGCACGAACCGCGTCGGGCCGCCCGCGATCTGCGTCGTCCGGTAGCAGCCGCGCCACGGGGTGATGTGGTCCTCGCGCGCAGAGAGGACATAGAGCTCGACGGGGCTCTTCGCGAGCGACACGGCGCGCCCACCGATCTCCAACGTGCCCAGCGCGAGCCTGTTCTCGAGGTACATCCAGTGGAGGTACTCCGAATGCATCCGCGCGGGCATGCGCGTCGCGTCCTCGTTCCACTGGAGGAGGTCGAACGAGGGTGGATCCTCGCCCTGGAGCCAGCTCGACGTCACGTAGCGCCAGATCAGGTCGTTCGCGCGGAGGAGATTGAAGGTGCCGGCCATCTCGCTCGCCTCGAGGAAGCCGCGCTTGGCCATCCGCTGCTCGAGCCGCGCGACGGTCTTCGGATCGACGAAGTTCCCGAGCGGCCCCGGGTTGGAGAAATCGACAAGCGCGTTCAGGAGGGTCGTGGAGCGGACCCGCTCCCGCCCGGCCTTCGTGCGCGCGAGCTCGGCGAGCATGGTCGCCGCCAGCGTGGCGCCGAGACAGAGCGCGACGACGTTCACCTGCTTCGCGCCCGTGATCTCCTGGACGACGTCGAGTGCCTCGAGCGGGCCTTCGCGCAGGTAGTCCTCGAACCCGATGTCGCGGAACGACTCGTCCGGGTTCCGGTAGGAGATGCAGAAGACCGTGTGTCCCCGGTCGAGCGCCCACTCGGCAAAGCTCTTCCCCGGCGCGAGGTCCATGACGTAGTACTTGTTGATCCACGGCGGGCTGAACACGAGCGGCACCTCGTACACCGTCCTCGTTCGCGGCTCGTACTGGATCAGCTCCATCAGGCGGTTCCGGTAGACGACCTTGCCCGGCGTTGCCGCGAGGTCCTCGCCGAGGGCGAGCGTCGACGTGTCGACCTGTCGCGGCCAACCGCCGTGCGTCGCGACGTCGTCGAGGAACCGTGTGACGCCGCGGGCCGCGCTCGCGCCGCCGGTCTCGAAGGCGCGCTTGAGGGCCGCCGGGTTGCCGAGCAGGAAGTTCGTCGGGGCGAGTGCGTCGACGAGCTGCTCGACGGCGAACTCCGCCTTGGCGCCGAGCTCCTCGTCGCGCGCCGCGGCCGCGACCTCGCGCATCGTCTGCGCCCAGAGCAGGTAGCACTGCCGCAGCCCGTAAAAGGCGGGGTTCGACTCCCACGCGGGATCGGAGAAGCGCGCGTCGCGCTCGGCGGTCGGCATCGGCCCCTCGGTCTTCGACCCGAACGCGCGCGCCGCAACGGCGGCGCCGATCCCGGCGACCCCGGTCGCGAAGCGCATCGACGCGCCGGCAAGGATCGCCGGATCGCTCGCGAGCCTGCGCCCGAGCCCCGCCAACGCCTCGCCAAAGGCGACGGGGTCCGCGGTTGCGCCGAGACCCCAGTCGGGGTCCGGCGGGCTCGCTCCGTTGTCGCGCGTCTCGTCGGCCATCTCCCGCACCGTAGCGCCGGTGTCACATCGCGAGGCCGCCGTTGATCGAGTACACGTCGCCCGTGATGTAGCTCGAGTCGGGGTCGACGAGGAACTCGACGACCCGCGCCACCTCGTCCGCCTCGCCGAGCCGGCCGCACGGGATCCGGCCGATCACCTTCGCGAGCGCCTCCTCCGGCACGGCCTCGACCATCTCCGTGCGGATGAACCCCGGCGCGACGGAGTTGACGGTGATCCCCTTGTTCGCGCACTCGCGCGCCATGCTCATCGTCAATCCGAAGAGGCCTGCCTTCGACGCGGCGTAGTTCGCCTGGCCGATGTTGCCGATCTCACCGACGACGGAGCTGATGTTCACGATCCGCCCGTAGCCGCGCTCGACCATGTGCGGCAGCACGGCGCGACACATGTAGAAGGTGCCGTGCAGGTTGACCTGGAGGACCTTGTCCCACTCCTCCGGCGTCATCTTGCGGATCGTCCGGTCCATCGTGATGCCGGCGTTGTTGACGAGGATGTCGAGCCGGCCGTGCTGTTCCAGCACCTCGCCGACCACCCGCTCGCAATCGTCGTTGCGTCCGATGTTGCCCTGGTGGATCGTCGCCCCGGACGCACCGTGCTGGTCCAGAAACCGCTCCGACGCCTCCGACGGGCGCGAGTAGCCTGCTGCGACTCTCACCCCCGCGCGTGCGAGCCGCTCGGAGATCCCGAGCCCGATCCCGCGCACGCCGCCGGTGACGAGCGCGACGTGGCCGGTGAGTGTGTCGGGCACCGGCCGATTCTCCGTCGAACCGGCGGCAGAACGCAAGCCCTACGCCTGTCGCACGAGCCTCTCGAAGAGCGGGCCCCAGGCATTCGCGAGGGCGTCGTGGCCCATGAAGAGGCCGAGATGGCCGCCGCTGACGAGCTGCGTCGTGACCTGCTCCGGCGCGCTGGCGACGTGGTCCGCGAGCGCGAACACCTGCTCCGGCGGGGTGATGTGGTCCTTCGTCCCGCCGAGCGTCGCAACGGGACAGCGGATGGCGCCGAGCGACACCTCCGCACCGGCGACCGTCATCTCGCCGCGGACGAGCTCGTTGCCCAGGAACAGGTGCTCGACCGCCCAGAGGTACATGCCGCCCGGGATCGGCTGCGTGTGCGCGTACCAGTTGCGGAACTCCGCGTACCGTGCGATGTACGCGTCGTCGTCGAGGTGGAGCGCGAGCTCGAGGTGCGTCGCGACCTCGGTCTCCGGCTGGAGCGCGACGAACGCGCCGAGCATGAAGGAGCCCCTGAGCATCCCGCCGCCGAGCTCGACTGCGAGCCGGTAGGGGGTAACGCCGCCGCCGAGTCGGACATAGTCGGCGATCGCCGAGTCGCCCGCATGGGAGTCGATCGGCGCGCCCGCGACGGTGAGGGTCGCGACGTCGTCCGGATGGAGTGTCGCGTAGATCGTGGCGAGCCAGCCTCCCTGGCAATCGCCGACGAGGTCGACCGGGCCGCCGATCCGCGCGATCGCTGCTCCGACGACGCCGAGGTACTCCTCGATCGACGCGCCCTTCGTCTCGTCGGTCGCCCCGAGCCACTCGAGGACGTGCACCTGCCGGTATCCCGCCGCGAGCGCCGTGCGCACCTGGCTCTGCTCCGGGCTGTAGTCGACGACACACGAGTGATGCCCGGCCTGCGGAGGCAGGATGAGGAGCGGGCGGCCGCGCCGGGTCGAGCCGAAGCGGCGCAGCACGGCGAGCGGGGTGGCGTCGACGACCTCGTTGGGCGTGCTCCAATCCGGCGGACGACGGTCGGCGACGAGCCGCGTCCAGCGGGCGCCGTCCCGCGCGAGGTCGAGCGGTGTCGCGCCGCGAGCCGCCGCGCCGACCCAGTAGCGCGCCGCGACCTCAACGCTCTCGCGCCATCCGGTCAGCCAGCTGACGTAGGACCGCCGCGCGACGTTCGTCGCGGCCAGCGCGGACTCGTGGAGCGAGATCGACGTCAAGCAGCCTCCCCCGGATTCGTCGGACGATCGATGATCGAGCGCACCCTACGCCGCCGGGCGGCGGTCAGCGAGCCGAGGCGACGAACGCCCGCACGGCGTCGTCGAAGCGCTCTGGCGCCTCGAGGTTCGGCATGTGGCCGATGCCCGAGAGGATCACAACCTCGGGGTCGGGCAGCGACGCGACGAGCTGCGCGGTGATCTCCGCGGTGGAGTAGAAGTCCGCGTCGCCTGCGAGGACGAGCGCCGGGACGCGAAGGTCGCGAAGGAGCTCGTGGTACGGCGGTCTCTCCGCGCGGCCGCGAAGCGCGGCGGCCGCGCCGGCGGGTGACGTCGTCAGCATCGTCTCGAGGATCGGCAGCACGAGCCGTGGCTCGCGTCGCGCCGCCGGCCCGAAGAGGTGCCCCGCCATCTCGAGCGCATGGTCGAGCATTCCGTCCCGCTCGAGCCGCGCAGCCGTCGCGCGCCGCATCTCGGCTTCCTCCGTCGTGAGCGGCGCCGCCGTCGTCGCGGTGAGGACGAGCCCGTCGACCCGATCGGGGTTTCCTAGCCCGAGCTCCATCGCGACGAGCCCGCCGAGACTGAGCCCGACGACCGTCGCGCGGGCGACGTCGATCGAGTCCAGGAGCTCGACCACGGCGTCGGCGAGCTCGCGGGGCGTGGCGGTCTCGCCGCGAGGCGGCGACTCGCCGTAGCCGGGCAGATCGGGTGCGACGACGCGAAAGGCGTCGCCCAGCGAGTCGAGCTGTCCCCGCCACATCCGCCGGCTGAACGGATGCCCGTGGATCAGCACGATCGCCGGCCCGCTCCCGCGCTCGTCATGGGCGAGCGGCGTCGTCACGGCGTGACGCCGATCCCCGACCAGCCTCCGTCGACCGTGAGCGTGTGGCCGGTGACCTGCGCTGCCTCGGTCGAGACGAGGAACCCCAGTGCCGCGGCGACGTCGCTCGGGGTCCCGGCGCGACCGGAGGGGAGCACGCCGGCCCAGTGCTCCCCGTACTCGGCGTCGTCGGCGAGGTTCCGCTCGTTCACGGTCGCGCCGATCGCGAGCGCGTTCACGGTGATCCTGTGCTTGCCGAGCTCGAGGGCGAGCACGCGGGCCATGTGCTGGAGCCCGGCCTTGGTCACGGCGTAGGCGGACGCGTTCGCGATCGCGAGCGTCCCCGTCACGGAGGACGAGAAGACGATCCTGCCGCCTTCGCCCTGCGCGACCAGCTGCAGGGCCGCCGCCTGCGCGCCGAAGTACGACCCCTTGAGGTTCAGGTCGACGACCGCATCCCAGGTGTCCTCGTCGACGTCGAGGAAGGGCGCCCACCTGGTCAGTCCCGCGTTGGCGACGAAGACGTCGAGCCGGCCGAGCTCCGCGACGGTGCGGTCGACGAGGTGCCGGTTGTCGTCGACGCGCGAGAGGTCGCCGTCGACCTCGATCGCGCGTCCGCCGGCGCTACGAATTCTGCTCGCGACCGCGGTGGCGAGCTCCGGCGCACGGTGGTGCGCGATCGCCACCGCCGCACCGCGCCGCGCGAGCTCCTCGGCCATCGCCGCACCGATCTCGTGGCTCGCTCCTGTGACGATCGCGACGCGCCCGGAGAGAGGTCTCGCTCGATCGTCGTCCACGCCGCCAGCATACGAACCGGAAGCACCGATGAGATCAGGGGTGCGTGGGGGTCTTTCCCCAGGTGGATGGTGCGGCAGCCCGTACCATCGACGCGCCTGAGCACCGTACTGTGCGCGCCTGTGCGGGTTGGAATCCTCGGAGACGCGGACAAGAGCGAAAGCCTGAGCTTGAGGGAAGGGGCGGCTTCATGAGCGAGCACGTCGAGACGACGAACGGCAACGGAGGCGCGCGTCTCGCTGCGCACGAACGGCTGTCGACCGGGGCGCTGGCCCGCTGGGCGCGCGCATGCGCGACGCACCCGTGGCGCGTGCTCGGGTCGTGGCTCGGGATCGTCGTCGTCCTGATCGCGCTCGTCGCGACCGTCGGCGGCAGCCTGCGCGACGAGTTCGAGATTCCCGGGTCGGACACCCAGCGGGCGACCGACCTGATCGAGGCCGAGTTCGCGTCCGAGCAGGGTGGCGTCCTCAACATCGTCTTCGCTGCGCCCGAGGGCCAGCGGCTCGACACGCCCGAGCGCAAGGCGGCGATCGAGGATGCGATGGCCAAGCTGCGCGCGGCGCCGTTCGTCGCAGCGAAGGGCGCCGAGCCCGTCGACGGCACGCCGAAGCTGACCAGCGTCGGCGACCCGTTCTCGGAGACGACGTTCTCGCAGAACGGCCGTATTGCCTACTCGGAGGCGCAGTTCGACCAGACGATCGAGGACACGGACCGCGACGGCGTGGTCGCCGTCCAGGACGCGGTCCGCGAGGCCTTGGAGCCGGTGGGCGTGACGGTCGAGTACAACGGCGAGGCGGAGTTCCCACCGATCGAGCAGGGAGTTTCCGAGCTCCTCGGGATCCTCGCCGCGCTGATCGTGCTGCTCATCGTCTTCCGCACGTTCGTCGCCGCCGTCATCCCGATCATGCTCGCGATCGTGGCGCTCGCGACGGCATTCCTGCTCCTCTTCATTCTCGCGGGGCTGACCGACATCAACACGGTCACGCCGATCCTCGTCTCGATGATCGGGCTGGGTGTCGGGATCGACTACTCGCTGTTCATCGTCACCCGCTTCCGGCAGTTCCTCCACGAAGGCCTCGACCCGCGGGACGCGGCCGCCGAGGCCGGCGCTTCGGCGGGCCGGGCTGTCCTGTTCGCCGGGCTCACGGTCGCGATCTCCGTGACCGGGCTCGCGTTCTTCGGGCTCGACTTCGTGACGAAGCTCGGGATCGGGAGCGCGCTCGGCGTCTTGACGACGGTGCTGCTCGCGAACTCGTTCCTGCTCGCGGTGCTGGCGCTGCTCGGTCACAAGGTCGACCGGCTCAAGGTGCCGTTCCTGCGAGCAGTCGACGACTCGGAGGAGGCGCGCGAGAAGACGCTGGTCGCGCGCTGGGGACGGTTCGTGACGCGGAATGCGCGGATCATCTTCCCGGTGCTCCTCGTGGCGGGCTTCGTGCTCGCGGGCACCTCCGCGCTTGTCCGGCTGGGTGCCGCCGATCAGGGCACGCAGCCGAAGGAGCAGACGAGCCGGCGCGCCTACGACCTGCTCGCCGAAGGCTTCGGGCCCGGCTTCAACGGGCCGATCCCGATCGTCGTCGACCAGAGGGGGGACCAGCAGGCCACGCAACGCATCTACGACGACGTGCAGGGCCTGAAGGGCGTCGCGTCCGTGCGCGAGCCCCAGCTCAACGACAACAAGACGGTCGGCATCGTCTTCGTGACGCCGACGTCGGCGCCTCAGGCCCAGGCGACCGACGACCTCGTCGACCGCCTGCGGAACGACGTCGTGCCGAGGGCGACAGAGGGGAGCCAGGCGGTCGCGTACGTCTCCGGTCAGACGGCCGCCTTCAAGGACATCGGCGACCGCATCATGCAGCGGCTGCCGCTCTTCCTGCTCTACGTCATCGGCGTCACATTCATCGTGCTCGCGATGGCATTCCGCTCGATCGTCGTGTCGCTGACCGCCGCGATCACGACGCTCCTCTCGGCGTTCATCGGGTTCGGGGTCCTCACGCTCGTGGTGCAGGAGGGCCACCTCCTCGGCCTCACCGGGCTCGACAGGACAGGGCCGATCGAGACGTTCGTGCCGCCGATCGCGTTCGCGATCCTGTTCGGCCTCTCGATGGACTACATGGTGTTCCTGATGAGCCGCATCCGGGAGGAGCACGTCCACGGGCTCGCCACCCGCGACGCCGTCGAGCACGGGGTTGCGGCGATCGGCCGCGTGATCGTGGCGGCCGCCCTCATCATGGGCACGGTCTTCGCCGCGTTCATCCTGAGCGCCGACCGCATCCCGAAGGAGTTCGGGCTGCTGCTGGCGGTCGCGATCCTCACCGACGCGCTCGTCGTCCGGATGACGCTCGTGCCGGCGTTCTTCACGCTCCTCGGCGAGAAGACCTGGTACATCCCGCGGTGGCTCGACCGGCTCCTGCCGAACGTCACGATCGAGCCGCCGCACGACGGTGACGCGCGGGACGCGATCGAGCCCGCCGGGACGCCCGAGCCGGCCGCTCGAGGCTAGCTCGTCTGCGGGCGGCGGAGCCCAGTGCTCCGCCGCCCGCGGCATCGGCTGGCGCGCTTTCCGTGGACATTTTCGTGAGCGCTGCGGAATGCGTTCGCATTTCTTTACGTTGAACCCCTTGCGCAATTCGCCGCGATGCTCTATCCTCCGCTGCGGAAGGAACTCCGAGACCCATGATGCATTCAAACGACACCACGAGCTATCTCGGCGACGCGGCCCCAGCCGCGATCGTCGCGACCTGGCAGAACCTCGACTCGAGGTTCGAGTCCGGCCATGTCTCAGCCCTCGC
>DASUZN010000240.1:0-3506 GCA_036376855.1 Gaiella sp.
CGCGACGGCGACGAGCTTCGTCGGCGGCCGCTCGAGCCATGCGAGGAGGTCGCCGACCGAGACGACCGGCAGACGCTGGAAGACGGAGTACCGGCGCGTGTACTGGCTCTCCTCGGCGACGTAGAGCTGGTCGTCGACGTAGACGTTCGGCGAGATGCCGACGGCGGCCAGCGCCACGATCGCCTCCCGCGCGACCTCCAGGGCTAGCGGCTCGTGAAGGAGGAACGTCCGCGTCCGCGGGTCGACCACGGCCGCCCCCTGGTAGCAGACGACCGGCTCCGGGAGACCGACGTCGTCGAGGTAGCGCTCGACCGACCGGAACATCCGGCCGGTGGCGATCAGCACGGGCACGCCGGCGGATTGCGCGCGCCCGATAGCGGCCCGGGTGCGGTCGCGCACGAGCCCGTCGGACGAGATCAGCGTCCCGTCGAGGTCACAGGCGAACGCCTGCACCTCAGGGGCGAAGTCCGGAAGGTGGCTCAGCCTGCCGTCGCCGAGGAGACGAACGCTGCGACGTCGGCGATCTGCTGCGGTTGCAGCTGATCCTTGAAGGACGGCATGCCGCCCTGGCCGAGCGTGACCCGGTCGACGACGAGCTCGTCGGACGGCTTCGCGTCGTCGAGGTTCGGGCCGACGGTGCCGGATGCGTTTGCCTCCGACAGCGTGTGACACGCGGCGCACCCCGCGCTCTCGAAGACCGCCTTGCCGGCCGTCGCGTCGCCCTCCAGGGCAAGGGCCGGAAGATCCTCGGTCGGTCCCGTCGTCGTCTCCTCCGGGATCGTGCCGACCACCGTCTCGGGCGTCGCCGTGACCTCCTCGCCGCCGCAGCCCACTGCGACGAGCGCGACCGCGACCAGCAGGAGCGCAAGAGCTGCGAGTGGGGGGCGCATCGCGCGCAGTCTAACCAGGTGCGTCCGCGCTCCGCGAGCCGATCCGTCCTCGTAGCGCCGGATCACGAACGCCGCTACCGCGCCGAAACCGATCACATCGCCGGGGGTGTCGTTGACGACGAGCGACACGACGAGCGCGACGAGCACCGCGTCCGTGAGAGGGCGTCTCGGCCTGCGGGTGGCGACGACGACGAGGACGGCCAGGGAGGCGAGGACGGCGAACGCCGGGCCGACCGCCCCGAACGTCCGGCGCGCGGAGAGCTCGAGCCGGTCGGCGATGTCCGCTAGCACGGCGCCGGGACCGTCGCCGACGGCCTGCGTCACGTGACTCGACCCACCGACCGCGGCGTCGAGGCCGACGAGCACGATCGCGGCGACGACTCCCGCAACCACGAGCGCCGCGACGCGCCGCGCATCGAGCCGGACGCCGCGCGTGCGCACGAGAAGCGTCGCGTAGGCCGCGAGCAGCACGAGCAGGCCGCCCCCGTCCGCCCCGAAGCGGCTTCCCGCGACGGCGACCAGCGAGAGTCCCGCGAGCGCGACGCCGAGCCGTCCGAGCAGCGCCGGACCGAGGATCGCGGGTACCAGGAGCATCGTCTCGAGCAGGTTGGAGACGCCGTAGAACCGCCCCGCCTGAGACGGGCCGAACGGGGACAGGGCGACGGACTCCGCGTCGAGCCCGAGGACGAGGAGGTACGCGAGGAGCACCGAGGCGCACGCGAGCCCGAGCGGAAGCACGGCGGCAGCCAGCGCCACGATCGCGACCACCCACCAGCCCGCGAGCCAGAGGTTCGCCGCCAGGCCGACCAGCACGACCCGCGGCGCGAGGCCCGGCGCGAGCACGGCGGCGATGTACGCGAGACCGCCGAGCAGCAGGGTCAGCGGGAGACGGATGCGGTCGTTCCGCTCGATCCGGTGCTCCAGGCGCTCGAGCGTCGCCACCGGGTCCTGCACGGCGACGACCTCGAGCCTGCCGTGCGCGACGTCGGAGAGCGAGACGAGGCCGTCGATCCGCGTCGAGCTCGAGGTGAGCACACCGTGTGGCCCGGGCGCGACCGCGATCGGGTAGCGCGTGTTCTCGCTCTTGCCAGGGGGAGGGAGGACGACCAGCGTGTCGGGCGGAGGCCCGTGACCGAGCTCGATCAGGGGCTCTCCGGTTGGAGCGCCGCCGAGCAGCGAGCTGACGACCTTCCCGGTGAGCAGCGTGTTGAGGGCGCTGTCGCGTGTCACGGTCGGCCCGGCCCCGGGCACCGCGAGCCCGACGGCGCCGGTTCCCGCGTACCGGTCGAGCGGGAACGGCTCCACGACCCGCACCGCCGCGGCGGCAGATGCAGACAGGGCCAGCGCAGCGGCGAGGACGGCGAGCGGTCTCGTCACGGTGGGAGTCTCTCCGACGCGCGCCGGTGGCGTAGGCTCTGCGCATGATCGTCGAGCGCTCGATGGACTCGCGGTACCTCTCGAACGCCTTCGTGGTCGGCGACGAGCCGGGCGGCGTGGCCGTCTTCGTCGACAGCGGCGCGCCGCTCGAGCCGCTGCTCGAGACGATCGAGCGCGAGCGGCTCACCCCGACGCACATTCTGCGCACGCACAGCCACCCGGATCACGTCGAGCACGAGGACGAGCTCACAACCCGGTTCGGGATCCCCGTCCTCACCGGACCGGTCGAGACGGGCGGCCTCCGCGTCGAGGCGATCGAGACACCCGGCCACTCGGACGACGGTGTCGCGTTCGTCGTCAACGGTGAGCTCTGCTTCTCGGGCGACACCCTCTTCCGCGACGCGGTCGGCGGTGGCCCCGCGGACGTCGTGCGCGATTCCGTGATGGAGCGGCTGATGACGCTCGACCACGGCCTGCGCGTGCTCCCGGGCCACACGGTCGAGACGACGATCGGGCGGGAGTGGGAGCGGAACCCCTTCGTTCGGTTCTGGCGCGGTCTCGACGAGGAGGTCGGGACGCCGTGCACCGTCGCGGGTGTCGCGGGCGTCGTCGTCGTCGAGTCGCCGGACTACGACGGCAAGGGCAAGCTCCTCGTCCGCCTCGACGGCGGCGAGGAGCGGATCGTCGGCGCGTCCCGCGTCGAGCGCTGACTCGGCCGCGCTGTCAGCTGCGCTCCGTCTCGCGCAAGGCGCGGAGGAGCTTCGACTTGGCGACAACGGTCTGCAGGTCGAGGGCGATGAGGTTCGCCGCGAGGCGCTCGGCGAGGTCGACGTCGAGCGTCACGTCGCGGTGCTGCGTCGCCGGCGACCGCGCCGCGAGCGCCGCGCGTACCTCGTCGCGGCCCGCGAACTCCGGCGTCAGCTCGATCGCCTCCCGGACGGCGACGAGCTCGGGCCAGGACCAGGGCACGGAGACCTCCTCCCGCTGCTGCACGGGCCGACCCTACCGCCCCGGCCGTTCCGGTCGGCTCAGGACCCAGAGCCCCGTCAGCGCGACGACGACCACGACCGGGCCGAGGATCCGCTCGCCATCCCCGAGCCAGAGCCATGCACCGCAGAACGCGAGCGCCCCGAGGACAAGCCGGATCCCAACGACCCACGACGTCCCGCGCATCGGGCGAGCATAGAGCGGCTGTCGGCGCCACCGCGCGTCCGGCGACGCGGCGACGGTCCAGCGTCC
>DASUZN010000241.1:0-2830 GCA_036376855.1 Gaiella sp.
CTCGGGGGGCAGCTCCTTCGCGCGGGCCGGGTCGATCGCGCCGACGTCGCCGAGCTTCGCGAGCACGTCGGCGGGAAGGCGCGTCAGCTCGCTCGCCAGCCGGGAGGCGAAGATCGCCCCGAAGAGCGCGACGCCGAACGAGCCGCCGACCGAGCGGAAGAAGGTCGCGGTCGAGGTGACGACGCCGATGTCCTGCGGCCGTGCGTCGTTCTGGACGATCAGCACGAGCACCTGCATCACGAGCCCGAGCCCGACGCCCACGATCGCCATGTAGAGCGAGGCCACCCACGCGTCCGAGTCGGCGTCCAGGCGCGAGAGGAGGAACATCCCGAGGACGAGCACGACCGTGCCGACCAGCGGGAAGATCTTGTAGCGGCCGAAGCGCGTGATCGCGCGACCCGAGAGGATCGCCGCCGTCAGCAGGCCGCCCATCAGCGGGATCATCCGGAGGCCGGAGCTCGTCGCACTTGCGCCGTAGACGAGCTGGAGGAAGAGGGGCAGGTAGATGATCGCCCCGAACATCGCCATCCCGATCATGAAGCCCATCCCGCTCGCGAGCCGGAAGGTCCCCGACTGGAAGAGCGTCAGCGGGATGATCGGCTCCGCCGCACGGCGCTCCTGCCAGATGAACGCGACGAGCATCGCGACGCCGCCGAGCGCGAGACCGACGATCTCCGGGGAGCCCCAGGCGTACTGGTTCCCTCCCCACGTCGTCATCAGGATCAGCGCCCCGACGCCGCCCGCGAGGAGGCCGGCGCCCAGGTAGTCGATGGCGTGGCGCGTGTGCGGGACGTGCAGGTGGAGCCGCGTGATCACGATCACGAGTGCGAGCGCCCCGATCGGCATGTTGACGTAGAAGACCCAGCGCCACGAGAGGTTGTCGACGAGGAAGCCGCCGAGCAGCGGGCCGGCGACGGACGAGACGGCGAAGACGGCGCCCATCAGGCCCATGTAGCGGCCGCGCCGCCGCGGCGGGATGATGTCCGCGAGGATCGACTGCGCGCCGACGATCAGCCCGCCCGCGCCGAGACCCTGGAGCGCGCGGAAGAGGATCAGCTGGATCATCGTCTGCGAGAGGCCCGAGAGCATCGACCCTGCGAGGAAGATCACGATCGCGGCGATGAAGACGGGCTTGCGCCCGAGCATGTCGCCGAGCTTGCCGTAGAGCGGCGTCGAGACCGTCGCGGCGAGGAGGTACGCCGTCACGACCCAGGAGAGGTGGTCGAGGCCGCCGAGCTCGCCGACGATCGTCGGCAGCGCGGTCGAGACGATCGTCTGGTCGAGCGCGGCGAGGAACATGCCGAGCATCAGCGCGACGAAGACCGTCGTCAGCGCGCGGCCCTGGAGCCCCTCGTCGGGGATCTCGATCGCCGTCGGGCGTGTCCTGCCGTTCGATTCGCTCATCGTCGCTCTCCGTCGAGAAGCTTGTTCATCTGCGGGCGCGTGAGCGGGCCGCGAGGAAGGGGGGTCGCGCCCTCGGCGCGGAGCCCGTCGAGCAGGAGGCCGAGGTAGCGGCGCCAGAGGTCGGGTGAGACGCAGCGCGAGGCCTCGATCACCCGGCCGCCGGTCATGAAGACGAGTGGCATGTCCTCGGGCACGAAGTCCGCGCGGAGCGAGCCGTCCGCCTGCGCGCGCTCGACGAGCCGGCGCACGAGCGGCCGTACGCGGCGCCTCACCTCGTCGCGCGCCGCGCCGTGCTCCGTGCCCGCGAGCAGCTCCCGCAGGGCGCGGTTCTCGACGTGGAGCGAGAGCACGCGCTCGACGAACCCGGCGAAGCCCGTCCACGGATCCTCTGCGGCGAGGCCGTCCTCGGCCGCGGCCACGAAGGCGTCGAGCGACTCGGCGATGATCGCCTCGACGAGGTCGTGCTTCGTCGGAAAGCGGCGATACAGCGTTCCCATGCCGACGCCGGCGCGCTGTGCGATCTGCTCGACCGACGCGTCGACTCCCTCCTCGGCGAAGACGGCGCGAGCCGCCTCGAGGATGCGCTCGCGGTTCGCCTGCGCGTCGCGTCGGAGCGTCTGGTCCGTCGTTGCCACCCGAGAAGGGTAGCAAAAGCGGAGCGCGCGCTCCGCTTACGGCTACACCACCGCGGCCAGCCGCGACGCGAGCTCGCGCACGCTCGTCCTGAGCTCGTCGGGCGCGAGGATCGTGAACCCGCAGCGCAGGCTTGCGAGCGTGCCGGCCATCCAGTCGAGCGAGTCGGCGCGCATCCGCAGCAGTGTGCCGCCGTCAGCTTCGACGAGCTCTGCGAGCGTCGCGGGCAGCCGTCGCGCGGCCTGCTCGAGCGGCAGGTCGAGGAGGACCTCCACCTCGTGGCCCCACGGCACGCGCGCGAGCGACCGGCTGACGTGCTCGACCGCGTCGAACCCCTCCGGCGGCGGGGCGGCCCTCGTGTCGAGCAGCAGCGTGCGGCTCATGCGGTCGATCCGGAACGTGCGCAGGTCCTCGCGCAGGTGGTCGTGGGCGGCGAGGTACCAGCGCGCGGAGTGGACGACGAGCCCGTACGGGCTCAGCTCGCGCCGCGTCCGCTCGCCCGAATAGGCCTTGTAGGACGTGCGCACGCGACGCCCGCGACGGACGGCGTCGGCGAGGAGCAGCACGGTGTCGCCGCCCACCGGGGCTCCTGCGCGCGGGGAGGCAGTGAAGCCGAGCGTCGTCTCGAGCGCCTCGACGCGGCGGCGCAGCAGGTCGGGCAGCACGCGGTGGATCTTGGTGAGCGCGCCGTCGGCCGCTCCCTCGCCGCTGTCGAGCCCTTGCCTGCGCGCGGCGATCAGCCCGAGCACGATCGCGACGGCCTCGTCGTCGGAGAGCATGAGCGGCGGCAGCC
>DASUZN010000242.1:0-4370 GCA_036376855.1 Gaiella sp.
GAAGCGCCCGGCGCGCAAGGCCGCCCGGAAGTAGCTCTCCACATGACGAGGGGCCCGACGGGCCCCTCGTGAGCTGGTGCGAAAGGCTCGGCTAGTGCGCAGCCGCTGTCGCGGCGCCCACGGCTTGGAGCTGGGCCTGGAACAGGTGCTTGTCGATCTTGCCCTGGTAGATCGGGACGCCCTCAGAGACACAGAGCCTGATGACCGCCTCGCGGTCCATGTTGAGCTCCTTCGCGAGCTCCTCGGGCGTCAGGTGATTCGCCATCGAGCGTTTCCTCCCTGGAGCGACGAAAAAGCCCGCCGACGCAACTGCGTGCGGGCGGGCTCGATTCTCGCTCCTCCGTTGGCGGCGGGGGTCAACGGGCCCGCCTCCCGAAAACGTCCATGTCCTCCGAGGATAACCACCCAGACGGGCGGACCGCAACGGAGACGTGGGGGACACCATGTTTCCCCCACCAGCCCCCTTCTTCTGCGGCGCTCACGGGTGACGCGTGCCTGGCCTCCGGCCGCGACAGCTTCCTGCATTGGAGGAGCGATCTTGCTCAGACGGGGTTGTCGATGTTGACGAACCGCCAGTCGAGGCCGAAGCGCTCGGCGAGGTGCGTCGCGAGCGCCTGGACACCGAACTGCTCGCTCGCGTGGTGCCCCGCCGCGAGCAGGTGGATCCCGAGCTCCCTCGCCGTCGCGGCGCTCGGCTCCTCCGGCTCGCCCGTGAGGAGCGCGTCGTAGCCCTCGTGCGCGGCCTGGACGAGGTCGTGTCCTGCGGCGCCGGTCGAGACCGCGAGGCGCCGGATCTCGCGGTCGCCGCCGCGCAGGACGAGCGGAGCACGCCCGACCGCGCCGGCGACGCGTGCGGCGAGGTCGTCGACGGGGACTGCGTCGATGGTGCAGCCGAGGCCCACGACCTCGAAGGGGCCGACGGGCGCCGCTCCGATCCGCGCGGCCAACTGGGCGTTGTTGCCGAGCGTCGGGTGCGCGTCGAGCGCCAGGTGATACGCGACGAGCGACGCGTCGCCGCGGAAGAGCGCCTCGAGGCGGTGGCGCAACCGCGCGTCCACGACGAGCGGCTCGTTGCGCCAGAAGAGCCCGTGGTGGACGAGCACCAGCTCGGCCCCGAGCTCGACCGCGCGTTCGAACAGCTCGCGCGAGCACGAGACGCCACAGGCGATCCTCGTCACCTCGCCCGACCCGACGACTTGGAGGCCTTGCGGGGCAAACTCGGGGAACCGCCCGATCTCGAGCAGCTCGTTCGCATACGCGACGATCTCGTCCCGCCCCGCCATCGCGCCGAGTCTACGGCGAGACAACGCTTGTGTTGAATCAACACGAGCGCCTTGCCCCTCCGCCTGCCGGGCGTCACGACACGAGGGACGAACGGCTACCCTTCTCCCGCTCGGGGTGTGGCGCAGCCTGGTAGCGCGCTCCGTTCGGGTCGGAGAGGCCCCCAGTTCGAATCTGGGCACCCCGACTGGTGGCGGGGGAACCCATGGTTCCCCCGCCGGCCCCTCCTTCTGGGTCGTGCACGGGCTGACCGGCTCCTGGCCTCCCGGCCGGCAGAGCCGGCCTCCGGCCGCGCCCCGGAAGCGCATGGTCGACCGACTTATGCTTGGTGCCGATGAGCTCGCAGATCCGGTACGCGCGCAGCGGGGACGTCAACATCGCGTACCAGGTCACCGGGGAAGGGCCGTTCGACATCGTCCTCGTACCCGGGTTCTTCTCGCACCTCGAGATCTGGCGGGAGCACGCGGGCCACGCGCGCTTCCTCGAGCGGCTCGAGTCGCTCGCACGCCTGATCTGCTTCGACAAGCGCGGCACGGGCCTGTCGGACCGTGGGGTCGGGCTCCCCGACTTCGAGACCCGTATTGACGACGTCCGGGCGGTGATGGACGCGGCGGGCAGCGAGTCGGCGGCGTTGCTCGGCTACTCCGAAGGTGGCCCGATGTGCGTTCTCTTTGCGGCGACGTACCCCGAGCGAACGCGCTCGCTCGTCCTCTACGGGACGTATGCCAAGCGCCGCGACCCGGACGAGGACTACCCATGGGCGCCCACCCGCGAGGAGCGCGAGCGCGTGGCGCGGGACCTCGAGCAGACATGGGGCGAGAACGTCGACCTCTCGACGATGGCGCCGGGTGCGGACGAGGAGTTGCGCTCATGGTTCCGGCGCCTCGGTCGCGCGGGAGTCAGCCCCGCAGGGGCCCGTGACCTGATCCTCATGAACTCGCAAGCGGACGTGCGAGAGCTCCTCGCGAGCGTCCAGTGCCCGACACTCGTGCTCCACCGCACGGGAGACCGCGACGCGACGATCGAGGAGGGGCGTTACATCGCTTCTCGAATCCCGGGCGCCCGCTTCGTCGAGCTCGACGGGGACGATCACGTTCCCTCGATCGATCCCGACCAGATCGTCGACGAGGTCGAGGAGTTCCTCACCGGCTCGCGTCCCGCCTCACCGTCGAACCGCGTCCTGACGACCATCCTCTGCACCGATCTCGTCGGCTCGACCGAGCGCGTCCAGAGCCTCGGGGACGAGGCGTGGGCGGGGCTGCTCGCCCGTCATCACGGAGCGGTTCGGCGGGAGCTGCGGCGTTTCTCGGGCGAGGAGCTCGACACCGCCGGCGACGGCTTCCTCGCCGCGTTCGACGGGCCGGCCCGAGCGATCCGCTGCGCCCTCGAGATCCGGCGCGCGCTCGAGCCGCTCGGCCTGCGCGTCCGTGCCGGAGTGCACACGGGGGAGGTCGAGCGCCCTCCGGGCGAGAAGCCGCGCGGGATCGCCGTGCACGTCGCGTCCCGCATCGCGTCGCTCGCCGGTGCCCACGAGGTGCTCGTGAGCTCGACGACCCACGATCTCGTCGCCGGGTCGGGGCTTGCGTTCGACGACCGCGGCGAGCAGGAGCTGAAGGGGATCGAGGGAAGGCGCCGGGTCTTGGCGGCCCGGTGAGCGGAGTCGACGGCCGGCGCGCGTATCCTCGGCCCGTGCTCCGTGCCATCCTCCTCGACGTCGACTTCACGCTGTTTCGGCCCGGGCCTGAGCTCGGGCCGGAGGGCTACGTGCGCATCGGCGCGCGTCACGGGCTGACGCTCGACCCAGACCGGTACGAGCAAGCGCGGCTCGCGGCGATCGCCGACCTCCAGCTCCACCCCGAGCTCGTCCACGACACCGAGCTCTGGGTGCGGTTCACCGAGGACATCGTCGTCGGGATGGGCGGCGACCCGGTGCTGTCTCGCTCGTGCGCGGTCGACCTCGTGCGGGCGTGGGAGCGCCACGAGAACTTCTTCCTCTACGAGGACACGCTGCCGACCCTCGCGGAGCTCCGCCGCCACGACCTGCGGATCGGGCTCGTGTCGAACGGCCAGCGCGACCTCGAAGAGTTCGCCCGCCACCATGCACTCGACGTCGACGCATGCGTCGGCTCACTGCGCCACGGGCACGTCAAGCCGCACCGGTCGATCTTCGAGGCGGCGCTCACGGCGCTCGACGCCGGCCCGGAGGACGCCGCGATGGTCGGGGACAGCTTCGCCGACGACATCGCCGGCGCACGCGCGCTCGGGATGCGGGCGATCCTCCTCGACCGCGACGGGTTGCACGTCGACGAGCCCGACCGGATCGACACGCTCCTGGCGCTGCCTGCGGCGCTGGGGCTGATGTCTTCGTAGAGGCCGCCAAGACTGAACGGAGTATTCTGGGAAAGTTGACTGACGGTTCAATCGCACCGCGCGACAGGCAGGCCGGAGCCGAGGAGAAGCGACGCCAGATCCTCGACGCCGCCGTCCGTGTCTTCGCGCGGCGGGGCTTCCACACCTCGCGGGTCGGTGACATCGCCGAGGAGGCGGGCGTCGCCCACGGGCTGCTCTACCACTACTTCGCCTCGAAGGACGAGGTGCTGCAGACCGTGTTCCGCGAGAACTGGAGCGAGCTCCTGCAGCGCTTCGAGCAGGTCGAGGCATCCGACGAGCCTGCCGACGAGAAGCTCCGCGGCATCGTCAAGATCCTTCTGCGCACGTGGCGGAACGACCCCGACCTCGTGACCGTCATGGTGCGCGAGGTCGGTCGGAGCGCTCAGCTCGCCACCCAGGTGGAGGTGATCGGGCAAGGATTCGCCGTGATCGAGCGGGTGATCGCCCGGGGTCAGGCTGAAGGCGTGTTCCGCCCGGGGCTCGATCCGCGCCTCGCAAGCTGGGTCGTCTACGGCGGGCTCGAGGAGATCCTCACGGGGTGGGTGATGGGCCGGCTTCCCGACGGCGACGAGGAGGTCGCCCGTGCCGAGCGCACGATCGTCGACGTCGTTCTCGGCGGGCTCGGCGAGACGACCGTCGTCGTCTGACGCCGCGGCCAGGCGGGACACGCTCGTCCTCGGGGCGGGCGCGCTCGGTCT
>DASUZN010000243.1:0-3779 GCA_036376855.1 Gaiella sp.
GCCTCGGGGTCGTACCGTTCGGTGTCGGTCGGCTCCATCTCCATCACTTCCGAAAACACTCCTTGGAACGAAAAAGCCTCTCGATCGAGAGGCTCACGGGAGTCGGCGCGGCGGATTGCCGCGGTTTCCCCCTGGACTACGTGAGAAGCTGCTGCACGAGTCCCATGCTAACAGGCACGATCGCCCGGTGCTAGCGCTGTTCCCGGATTCTGCCGCCGTCGAAGGCCCGTCGCTTTCGCTCGGCGGCCTCACCGCCGAGGCCCTCGCCGAAGAGCACGGGACGCCGCTCGTCGTCCTGTGCGAGGACACGGTGCGCGCGAACGCCCGCGCGCTGCGAGCCGCAGTCGGAGACGACGGCAGCGTGTTCTTCGGCACGAAGGCGTTCCCGAACGTCGCGCTGCTCCGGCTGCTCGACGAGGAGGGCATCGGCGCAGATGTCGCGTCCGAGGGCGAGCTCGCCTTCGCACACCGTGCGGGGCTCGACGGCGGCCGGCTCGTCGTCCACGGCAACAACAAGGACGACGCGTTCCTGCGCGCAGCGGCGTCGAGCGGGGCGCCGGTCGTCCTCGACGCGCCAGACGAGGCGGGGCTCGCAGCGGCTGCCGGCGTCGAGCGCGTGCTCGTGCGCGTCACGCTCGGCGTCGACGCGGACACACATGAAGCGATCCGCACGGGCCACCACGGCTCGAAGTTCGGCTTGCCTCCCGCGCAAGCACGCGGGGTGGTCGCGGAGGCGCTCGACCTCGGGTTGGGCATGCTCGGAGTGCATGTCCACGTGGGCTCGCAGCTCGCTGACTTCGACGCGCAGGCCGAGACGATCGTGCGCCTCGCCGCGTTCGTCGCAAGCTGCCGCGACGAGCTCGGCTGGACGGCGCAGGTCGCCGACCTCGGCGGCGGGTTCGGGATCCGCCACCACCCGGCCGACGAGGTTCCCGAGGCAGCCCAGCTCGCCGGTAGCGCCGCCTCGACCGCGCGGCTGGCATTCGTCGAGGCGGGCCTGCCGAAGCCCGAGGTCTGGCTCGAGCCCGGCCGCTCTCTCGTCGGGAGGGCGGGCGTCACGCTCTATCGGGTCGGCAGCGTCAAGCGCCTGCCCGAGCGAACCTGGGTCGCGATCGACGGCGGCATGTCGGACAATCCGCGCCCGCAGCTCTACGACGCGCGCTACACGGCGCTCTCGGCGGCACGTGCGGACGAGCCGGTCGACGAGGTGGTCAGCATCGCCGGTATGCATTGCGAGTCCGGCGACGTGCTCATCGACGACGTGGCGCTTCCCTCGCCGCGCCGCGGCGACCTCCTCGCCGTCCCGGCCACCGGCGCGTACACCCTCGCCATGGCGTCGAACTACAACGGCGTGCCCAGGCCGGCTGCCGTCCTCGTCCGGGACGGGTCCGCCAGGGTGATCCGCATGCGCGAGACGGTCGCCGACCTCCTCGCCCACGACGTGACGTGAGCGGTGGACTGCGGACAGCCGCGGTGCTCGTGCCGGTCTTCAGGGATCTCGACGGCGAGATCCGGATCGTCCTGGTCGTCAGGGCGGACGACGGCGGTCAGCACGGCGGCCAGCTCGGGCTGCCCGGCGGCAAGCCCGAGCCAGGCGACGCCGACCTGCTCGCGACCGCGCTGCGCGAGGCCGAGGAGGAGGTCGGTCTGTCGCGCGGTGCTGTGGAGGTCGTGGCCGAGCTCGAGCCGCTCCCGACGCAGGCGACAGGGTGGCTCGTCCATCCGTTTCTCGGCCGCGTCCCGCGGGACACGCGGTGGCGGCTGCAGGAGACGGAGATCGTCGGGATCCTCACACCCGCGGCACGTGCACTCGCCGATCCGGCGTCCCGGTCGACGCTGCCGTTCTCGTCACTCCGGTTCCCCGAGCCGCTCCTGGTCGACGGGATCGACGTCGAGGGCCATGTGCTCTGGGGCATGACGCTCAGGCTGCTCGACGATGTCCTCCCGCGCCTGCTCGCCGGCGCGTGGGACATCTGACCTTCCCGGGGTAGGGTCGCGCGCATGGAGATGAACCTGCTCGACGACGACGGCTGGCTCGAGCGGACGTGGCCACCCGAACGCCCGGGATACATGTGGCGGCGCAAGCGCGTGGCGGGCGATCACCTCGGCGCAGGGTTGATCGAGCTGCCGCCCGATGAGAGCACGTTTCCCTACCACTACGAGCTCGGGAACGACGAGCTGCTCGTCGTCGTCACCGGTACGCCGACGCTGCGCTCGCCGGACGGCGAGCGCGAGCTCGGGCCGGGCGACTGTGTCCTCTTCCCGAGCGGGCCTGTCGGCGCGCACAAGGTCACGAATCGGTCCGGCGACGTCGTCCGCGTCCTGCTCGTGTCGAACTTCGCGCTCCCCCGCGCCGTCGTCCAGCCGGACAGCGGCAAGATGTCCGTGCGCTGGGGATCAGGCCCGGACGAGCGGCGATGGTTCTTCCTCGGCGACGACGCGGACTACTGGGCCGGCGAAGTGGACGGGTGATTCGGCCACTTCCCGGGGGCCTTCTCGTGCGCGGCGCGTCGGAGGTCACGGTTTCGGCGCGAAGTCGGCACAAAGCCATGACGAATTCCTCGATAGCGTTCGTGTAGGGACACCGGGGTGCCCCTGGGGGCAGTTGGGGGAACGGTCGGCCGTGGAGGTCGTCGGGAACGTCGGGCTCGGTCGGGGAGAGGACCGAAGCGGCCGGACGAGGCACATCACCGCATGAGGATCTCGACCCCGTCGCCGTCGAGCAGGACGTGCCCGCGGCCTACCTGCTGGCCGTCGAACCGGGCGGACGGTCCGCTGACGCGTGCTCCCGTCGCGCGGGCACCGAGGTCGTGGTGCACCCGGTCGGCCAGGTCGGCGACCGTTGCTCCGTGAGGCAACGCGAAGGGCTCGTCGTCACGACACCCGTCCCGCTCCGGAAACACGCGGATCAGTCCGGTCAGCACCCAGATCGCCTCGCGGAGACGATCGAGGCTCGCGTCGTCGAGCACCGACACGTGGAGGTCGTCGCGCTCGCCCAGAACGTCGAACCGCTCTTCGAGCTCGTCGGCCTTCGTGCGTACCACGATCGAGCGCTTCTCGATCCCCGCCGCGGCGACCTCTCGCTCGACGACCTCGAGGGCGGTAGGCGGCTCGTTCGCGGCGTGACAGAAGACGATCGCGTCCGCGTTCCGAAGCACGCCGAGCAGCGCGCGGCCGCCTCCTCGGTCCTCGTGCGCGCCCTCGATCAGCCCGGGGATCTCGACCAGCTGCACGAGCACGCCGCCGATCCGCGTCAGCGCGGGGACAGGGCGAAGCGTCGTGAAGGCGTAGTCGCCTGTCCTGATCTGGATGTCCGAGAGCGCTTGCAGGAGTGATGACTTGCCCGCGTTCGGCGGGCCGACGAGCGCGACCTGCGCGGCACCCTCGCGGCGGACCTGCAACGAGTCGCGGTGCACGACCTTCGCGCGCACGCGTGTGCGGTCGAGCTCGCCCTCGAGCCACTTCCGCAGGTCGGCATACGGCCCGTTGCGATACCCGGGCAGCTCCGCGAGCAACCCGCGAATCGTCGTTACACGGTCACTTCCTTCCTTCCCGACGAGGCGGCGCTTGGCGACCTCGGCAAACGTGCGATGCGGCATCGGCATCGCGCTCCTCCTTCCGACTCGGGCGGGAGGGAGCACGCGCGCCGCGGCCGATGGCCAAGGAGCGCGTCACCGACCCGCTTCCCCAGACGCACGATTGGGAAGCGGGCGATCAGCCGTTTTGTCGCAGCACGTGAGCGCGCCAAGCGTCCATCGTCGGGACAGCGTATCCGGTCG
>DASUZN010000244.1:0-6708 GCA_036376855.1 Gaiella sp.
GGCTCGACAAGGGCGAGAAGGAGCAGACGATCCTCGTCTTCGACCTCGGCGGCGGCACGTTCGACGTGTCCCTCCTCGAGATCGGGGAGGGCGTCGTCGAGGTCAAGGCGACCTCGGGCGACAACCACCTCGGCGGCGACAACTTCGACAAGGCGATCGTCGACTGGATGGCCGCGGAGTTCAAGAAGGACCAGGGGATCGACCTGTCGCAGGACAAGATGGCCCTCCAGCGGCTCTACGAGGCCGCGGAGAAGGCGAAGATCGAGCTGTCGTCGACGATGACGACGCAGATCAACCTGCCGTTCATCACGGCGACGCCCGAGGGCCCGAAGCACCTCGACCTGCAGCTGACGCGGGCAAAGCTCCAGGAGCTGACGCACGACCTGCTCGAGCGGACGGTCGGCCCGACCAAGCAGGCGCTCGCCGATGCGGGGCTCGACGCGTCGAAGATCGACCACGTCGTCCTCGTCGGCGGCATGACGCGCATGCCCGCCGTGCAGGAGAAGGTGAAGGAGCTGATCGGCAAGGACCCGCACAAGGGCGTCAACCCGGACGAGGTCGTCGCCGTCGGCGCCGCCATCCAGGCAGGCGTGCTCAAAGGGGACGTCAAGGACGTCCTCCTGCTCGACGTCACCCCGCTCTCGCTCGGCATCGAGACGAAGGGCGGCGTGATGACGAAGCTGATCGAGCGGAACACGACGATCCCGACACGCAAGGCGGAGACGTTCTCGACCGCCGAGGACAACCAGCCGTCGGTCGAGATCCACGTGCTGCAGGGCGAGTCGGAGATGGCGACGTTCAACAAGACGCTCGGCAAGTTCCAGCTCGTCGGGATCGCGCCCGCGCCGCGCGGCATGCCGCAGATCGAGGTCTCGTTCGACATCGACGCGAACGGGATCATCCACGTCAACGCCAAGGACATCGGTACGGGCAACGAGCAGCAGATCCGGATCGAAGGCGGCTCGGGTCTCTCGGAGGAGGAGGTCTCGCGCATGGTCTCCGAGGCCGAGTCCCACGCCGACGAGGCGCACCGGCTGCACGAGCTCGCCGACTCCAAGAACAGGGCCGAGCAGCTCGCGTACCAGACCGAGAAGGCGCTGGCCGAGCACCGCGACAAGCTCGACGCGTCCGACGCAGGCACGATCGAGGGCCGGATCATGGAGGTCCGCCAGGCGCTCGAGGCGAACGACCTCGCCGACATCAACGCCAAGGCGACGGCGCTCGAGCAGGCGGCGCAGCCGCTCGCCCAGGCCGTCTATGCCGAGGCCCAGCAGGCGGCGTCCACCCCGCCTCCGTCGGGTGACGGCGCCGGGACGACCGACGAGGTCGTCGAGGATGCCGACTACGAGGTGATCGAGGAGGACGAGGCGGCGAAGACGTCGTGACCGACGAGCGCCCCGATACCGCGGTGGACGGCGAGGGGAGCTCGCCGTTCACCGACGCCGAGCGCAGCGCCGACGAGCTGCTCGCGCGCCTGCAGGACGCAGAGCGCGACCACGAGAAGGCGATGGACGACCTGCGCCGCGTCGCGGCCGACTTCGACAACTACCGCAAGCGCGTCGCCCGCGAGCAGACGCAGATCCTCGCCCGCTCGGGCGAACGTGTCGTCGCAAAGCTCCTGCCCGTGCTCGACGACCTCGAGCGCGCGCTCGACGCCGCCGAGCACCACGAGGAGGTCAAGGTGCTAGAGGGCGTCCGGATGACGAAGGACGCGCTCGCCGCCGTGCTCGCCTCCGAGGGCGTCGAGGAGATCTCCGCCGACGGCCCCTTCGACCCGCACGTTCACGAGGCGCTGATGACGCAGCCGGCCGAGGGGGTCGAGCCCGGCCACGTCGTGCACGTCGTGCAGCGCGGGTATCGCATCGGCGACGCCGTGCTGCGGCCTGCGCGCGTCGTCGTGGCGGAGGAGCGGGGCGAGGGCTAGTCGTGGCGCCCCGTGACCCGTACGACGTCCTCGGCGTCTCGAAGACCGCGTCCGACGACGAGATCAAGAAGGCCTACCGGGCGCTGGCCCGGACGCTGCATCCCGACCGCAACCCGGATGACCCGGGAGCGGAGGAGCGGTTCAAGGACGTCCAGGCGGCCTACGACATCCTCTCGGACACCGAGAAGCGGCAGGCCTACGACCGCTACGGCGCCGAGGGCTCGCAGGGCTTCGGGCCGGGCGGCACCCGGTTCGAGAACGTCGACCTCGGCGACCTCTCCGACCTGCTCGGCAACTTCGGCTCGTTCTTCGGACGCGGCCAGCGCACGGCGCGACCCCGCCCCGAGCGCGGCGGCGACCTCGAGTCGCGCGTCCGCATCTCGTTCGACGACTCGCTGAACGGCGTCCAGGTGCGTGTGCCGGTCGAGGTGGAGACGGCGTGCCATGTCTGCGGCGGCACGGGCGCCGAGCCGGGCACCGCGCCGCGCACGTGCCCGGACTGCCAGGGCAGCGGCGTGATCTCCGACAGCCAGGGCCTCTTCGCTCTCTCCCACCCGTGCCCGCGCTGCCGGGGGAACGGCGTCATCGTCGACAGGCCGTGCAAGAACTGCCGCGGGGCCGGCCGCGAGCGCGTCACGCGCCGCTATCAGGTGAAGGTTCCCGCCGGCGCGAGGGACGGGACGCGGATCCGCCTCAAGGGCAAGGGCGAGCCCGGTCGGAGCGGCGGACCTGCGGGAGACCTCTATGTGCGCGTCCAGGTCGACCCCTCGCCGCTCTACGATCGCCGCGGCGCCGACCTCGTCCTCGAGGTCCCCGTCACCTACCCGGAGGCGACACTCGGCGCGACCGTCCAGATCCCGACGCCGGAGGGGCCGGTCGCGCTCAAGGTGCCGTCCGGCTCGGAGAGCGGCAAGCTGCTCCGCGTCAAGGGCCGCGGGGCGCCCAAGCTGAACGGCGGCGGCAAGGGCGACCTGCTCGCCCGTCTCGTCGTCACCGTTCCGAAGAAGCTCTCGAAGACCGAGAAGCAGGCGCTCGAGGCATACGGCGAGGTCCTCCGCGAGCAGCCTCGCGACCACCTCGTGAGGAACCCGTGAGAGTGCCCGAGCGCGGGCGGTACATGATCTCGGTCGCGGCCGACCTGACCGGGCTGCACCCGCAGACGCTGCGGATGTACGAGGCGCGGCGCCTCGTCACGCCCGCGCGGACGCCGGGTGGCACGCGTCTCTACTCGGACGCCGACGTCGAGCGGCTCCGGCTCATCCAGCGGCTCACGACCGAGCTCGGCCTCAATCTCGCGGGTGTTCAGCACGTGCTGCGGCTCGAGGACGAGCTGCGCCGGATGCGGGCGCGGATGCAGCAGCTCGAGCGCGAGCTGCGCGACGAGATCCGGCTGACCCACCGGCAGTACCGGCGCGAGGTCGTGCTCTACGACAAGCCGCAGCCACCGGCCACGCGGAGCTGACACGGGAGACGAGCACCATGGATTTCGAGAAGCTGACGATCAAGAGCGGAGAGGCGGTCGCGGCCGCGCAGGAGCTTGCGCGGCGTGCCGGCCACCCCGAGCTGACACCCGACCACCTGACCATCGCCCTGCTCGACCAGGAGCTGCCACGGACGCTCGTCCAGCGATCCGGGTCGACCGTCGAGACGCTCCGCGCCGAGGCCGAGTCGCGCCTCGCGCAGCAGCCGTCGGTGTCCGGCGGAAGCGCGCAGCCGCAGGCAGGCGCGGCGTTCCGTCGCGTCCTCGACAAGGCATTCGACGAGGCCGGAGGGCTCGGCGACGACTTCGTGTCGGTCGAGCACCTGCTGCTGGCGCTCGACCTCGTCCCGCGCGACGCGCTGCTCGGCGCGCTCAAGGAGGTCCGCGGCGGCCAGCGCGTGACGTCGCAGGATCCGGAGGGCTCCTACCAGGCGCTCGAGAAGTACGGCCGCGACCTCACGGCGCTCGCCGAGTCGGGGAAGCTCGATCCGGTGATCGGCCGCGACGAGGAGATCCGCCGCACGATTCAGGTGCTCTCACGTCGCACGAAGAACAACCCCGTCCTCATCGGCGAGCCGGGCGTCGGCAAGACCGCCATCGCCGAGGGCCTCGCGCAGCGGATCGTCGCCGGCGACGTCCCCTCAGGACTCGAGGGCAAGCGCGTCTGGGCGCTGGACATCGGCGCGCTCGTGGCCGGCGCGAAGTACCGCGGCGAGTTCGAGGAGCGGCTCAAGGCCGTGCTGCAGGAGATCACCGCGAGCGAGGGCCAGATCGTCCTCTTCATCGACGAGCTGCACACGATCGTCGGCGCGGGGGCGGCGGAAGGAGCCGTCTCGGCCGGCAACCTGCTCAAGCCGATGCTCGCCCGCGGCGAGCTGCGCGCCGTCGGGGCGACGACGCTGGACGAGTACCGCTCGCACATCGAGAAAGACCCGGCGCTCGAGCGGCGCTTCCAGCCGGTCTTCGTCGGCGAGCCGTCCGTCGCCGACACGATCGGGATCCTGCGCGGCTTGAAGGAGCGCTACGAGGCGCACCACGGCGTCCGCATCCGCGACGCGGCACTCGTGGCCGCGGCGGTTCTCTCCGACCGCTACATCTCGGACCGCTTCCTTCCCGACAAGGCGATCGACCTCGTCGACGAGTCGGCGTCGCGCCTGCGGATGGAGATCGACTCCTCGCCCGTCGAGCTCGACGAAGCGGAGCGCCGCGTGACGCAGCTCGAGATCGAGCTCGCCGCGATGGCGAAGGAGTCGCCGGCGACGCGCGAGCCGCTCGAGAAGGAGCTCGCGGAGGCGAAGGCCCGCCGCGACGAGCTCGCCGGACGCTGGGCAAACGAGAAGGACGTGCTCGACCGCGTCAAGGAGATCACCAGGCAGATCGACGAGCTGCGCATGGAGGCCGAGCGGGCCGAGCGCGGCGGCGACCTCGCACGGGTCGCGGAGATCCGCTACGGCCTCCTGCCCGAGCTCGAGCGCGAGCTCTCGGAGCGCGCCGAGCCCGAGTCGGCGCCGATGGTGAAGGAAGAGGTCGACGAGGACGACATCGCCGCCGTCGTCGCGCAGTGGACCGGGATCCCGACCGACCGGCTGCTCGAGGGCGAGGTCGAGAAGCTCGTCCACATGGAGGAGCGCCTCCACGAGCGCGTCGTCGGCCAGGACGCGGCGATCGAGGCCGTCTCGAACGCGCTCCGCCGCGCGCGCTCCGGCTTGCAGGACCCGAACCGCCCGATCGGCTCGTTCGTCTTCCTCGGCCCGACCGGGGTCGGGAAGACCGAGCTCGCCCGGGCGCTCGCCGAGTTCATGTTCGACGACGAGCGCGCCATGGTGCGGCTCGACATGTCCGAGTACCAGGAGAAGCACACTGTCTCACGGCTCGTCGGCGCGCCGCCGGGCTACGTCGGCTACGAGGAGGGGGGCCAGCTGACCGAGGCCGTGCGCCGGCGGCCGTACTCCGTGATCCTGCTCGACGAGATCGAGAAGGCGCACGCCGAAGTCTTCGACGTCCTCCTACAGCTGCTCGACGACGGGCGCCTGACCGACGGCCACGGCCGCACGGTCGACTTCCGCAACACGGTCGTGATCATGACCTCGAACATCCGCTCGGCCGAGGACATGGCGGATCGCTTCCGGCCCGAGTTCCTGAACCGGATCGACGAGATCGTCGTCTTCGAGGCGCTGACGCGCGAGCAGCTCGGCGAGATCGTGGGGATGCAGCTCGGCCGCCTCAACGAGCGGCTCGCCGAGCGCGGCTTGTCACTGGATCTCACCGACGGCGCCCGCGAGCTGATCGCGGAGGCGGGCTGGGATCCGGCCTTCGGCGCCCGACCCCTCAAGCGGGCGATCCAGCGCCTGCTCGAGAACCCGCTCGCGCTCCGGCTGCTCGAGGGTGAGTTCGGCGAGGGCGACACGATCCGCGCGTACGCCGAGCTCGGCGAGATTCGGTTCGCGCGCGCCGAGGAGGCACACCGCGACGAGGAGGCGATCGAGGCGGCGGTTGCCGCCGAGCGCTGAGCGCTCACGCCGCAAGGCGCCGGGCGGCAGGCCCGACACCTCGCGGCGTGGTTCCGTCAGGCGAGCACGAGCGCGAGGTCGTCCGCGCCCGCGAGCTTGTAGTTGTTCCCCCCGATGAAGCTCACGACGATCGTCACCTGGGTGGCGCCAGCGGGAACCTTGCCCTTGCGGCTGCGGAACGCCATGTCCGTGCCGGAGACCGTCGTGTCGTTCCCGATCCGGAGCCGTGCGAGCACCGTGCCGCTCGCGTCGGCGAAGTCCGCGCGAACCTGCGTCATGTTCGCGGTCGGCCCGGTCCCGTAGTTCCCGATCCAGCCGCCGAGCGTCACCTTGTGCCCTGCCGCCGCTGCGGGAAGCTTGATCGTCTGCGTGCCGATCGTTGCCTTGGCCGAATTTGCCTCGGTCGTCGTCCCGCCGAAGAAGTAGCTCTTCCCCCGCTTCGGCGAGCCCTTCGAGGTCTTCGAGAACCAGCCGTTCGGGAAGGTGTACGACGCCGCGCCGAACTGGCCCGCCGTGTTCGTCCAGCCCGGAACCACCCCGTACGCGCCGACGGCGGTGACGCCGGCACCCGCCTCCGCACCGGGATTCTTGATCAGGTTCTTGCCGCAGATGCCGCATGTCGCGGCCGGGGCGGCCGTCGCAACCGACGCAGCGACGAGGACAGCGACACCCGCAAGCGCCGTTCCGATCCACCCCAGTGTGTGCTTCCCGTACATCGTGACCTCCTTCACTCGTCCGTTTGCCGGCCCTCGCACGGCCGTCGCGCTCACATTTCCCCCTCGACGGCGTGTCGG
>DASUZN010000245.1:0-5666 GCA_036376855.1 Gaiella sp.
GAGATGCTTCAGCGCGGTCTGCTCTTCCGGCTCGAGCAGCGTGTAGCTCCAGCCGATCGTCGCAACGAGCGTCTGCTGCCGAGCCGGCAGGTCTCGCGGGCCGCCGGTCAGGAACGCGAGCCGCTGCTCGAGGCGGCTCGAGATCTCGGACAGGGGCAGGAGCCTGACGCGGGCTGCTGCGAGCTCGATCGCGAGCGGCAGGCCGTCCAGCCGGCGGCAGATCGCACGCACCTCGTCAATCTCCTCCGCCGTCGGCTCCGGCACCGGGCGCGCGGCCCTTGCGCGGGCGAGGAAGAGCTCGATTCCGTCGTCGTCGACCAGAGACGGCACCGCATACTCGGTCTCGGTCGTGACGTGCAGGCGCTCGCGGCTCGTCGTCAGGACCCGCAGCCGCGGGCATGTCGCGACGAGGTCGGTCACGAGGGACGCCGCGTCGATCAGCCGCTCGAAGTTGTCGAGCACCAACAGCAGCTCGCGGTCGCGGAGGGAGCGCGGAAGCAGGTCGGCGGCGGCCTCGCCCGGCTCCTCGGCGAGGCCGAGCGCCCGGGCGACGACGGCCGGGACGGCGTCCGGATCGTCGACGCCCGCGAGCCCGACGAAGAAGGCTCCGTCGTCGTACGACGGAGCGACGGTGCGAGCGACCTCGACCGCGAGGCGCGTCTTGCCGATCCCGCCCGGTCCGGTGAGCGTCAGCACCGGCGTTCCCCCGAGCGCGTCGAGGATCTGCCGCATCTCGTCGCGACGGCCGACGAGCGGCGTGCGGGGCAGTGGCAGGTTCCCGAGCCGCGGCGCCTGCAGCGGCGGGAAGTCGAAGCCGAGGCCCGGCGCGACGAGCTGGAACAGCCGCTCGGGCCGGGGAACGCCCTTCAGGCGGTAGTCGCCGAGGTCGCGCACCTCGACGACATCGCCCACGAGGTCCCGCGTCGCCTGCGAGAGCACGACTTGCCCGCCGTGCGCGGCGGCGCAGATGCGTGCGCCGCGCGTGAGGTCGACGCCGACGTAGTAGCCACCCTCGGACAGGTCGGGCTCCCCCGTGTGGACTCCCATCCGCACCCGGACCGGCTCTCGCAGCGGCCACTCGTGCGCAGCGAGCGCGAGCTGCCCCGCCGCAGCCGCCTCCACCGCGTCACGTGCGCGCTCGAACGCGAAGAAGAACGCGTCGCCCTGGGTATCGACCTCGACGCCACCCCGCGCCGAGCACGCCTCGCGCAGCAGGCTGCGGTGTGCGGCGAGCGAGTCGTCGTAACGGACGCCGAGGAGTCGGGTGAGCCGGGTCGACCCCTCGACGTCCGTGAAGAGGAGCGTGACGGTCCCGTGCGGCAGCTCCGCCACGTTCGCCCTGTTCCCGGGTTCAGCTCGCGCGTCGCTCGTCCATCTCACTGGCCGAGAGCAGCACCTGCTCGTCCTCGGCCTCGAGGTCTTCGAGGACGGCGAGCCTCTCTTCGTCTGTCTCCCACTTGAAGAGAACTCGAGCCCAACCGCCGTCCGGCTCGAACCTCACGTGAACCTCCGCGCCCCGGGCCCCGACGACGCTCCCGACGCACTTCTCGAATTGCGCGGCGGACGTGTCGTCGCCGATGCACTTCCGCAACTTCGGGCTCGTCCCGGTCGAGACGCGAACCCATGACCAAGCCATTTCGTGCCCCCCTTGTGGACGCCTAGCGTCCAATCATTGGGCACGGAAGAGCCAAATGCAACTAATGCACGGCTGAGGAAGGTGCGACGCTCCTAGAGCGCCGCACCTGCGTACGTGGCGGGCAGCGACACCGCTCCCATCCGCTCGATCGTCTCCATCTCCACGGCGAAGAGGTTGTGGAGCTGCGCGATCTCGACGGTCGGCAGGGCGAGGTAGCCCCGGAGCTGGAGTGCCTGCAGGAACCGGTCGTGGAAGGCCTGGAAGGCCTGCTCGGTCCTCCAGATCTCGGTCACCTGGAGTGCGTCCTGTCCCTCGCCGACGAGGTGCAGAATGGCGCCGATCGGTGGGTTTGCATCGAGGTCGAGCGTGGCGACGACCTCGTCGTAGAGCTGCGGGCTCAGGCCCGGGTAGCGCGTGGAAACCGTCACGGCCATGTCGCTCGATCCTCCTTTGTTCCCCCTCGACCCAGTGTTGTCGACTCGCTCTGAGACTACCCCGGACGGGGGATGGCACGCAATCCCTCGGACGGTTATCCGGGCCTGCGCTACGTGACGAGCGCGCGGGCGTAGTCGTGCGCGTCGAACGGACGGAGATCGTCGACGCCCTCCCCCACGCCGACGAGCTTCACGGAGATGCCGAGCTCGTGTGCGATCGCGAGCGCGACGCCGCCCTTCGCCGACCCGTCGAGCTTCGTCAGCGCGATTCCCGTCACTCCCGCGGCCTCGGCGAAGAGCCGCGCCTGCTGGAGACCGTTCTGGCCCGTCGTCGCGTCGACGACGAGCAGCGTCTCGTGCGGCGCTCCCTCCAGTCGACCGGATATCACGCGCCGCACCTTGGCGAGCTCGTCCATCAGGTTCCCCTGCGTGTGGAGCCGGCCGGCGGTGTCCACGATGACGACGTCGCGCTCGCGAGCGCGCCCTGCCTCCACCGCGTCATAGGCGACCGCGGCGGGATCCGCGCCGCGTGACCCGCCGACGAAATCGGCGCCCGCGCGCTCGGCCCAGATCTCGAGCTGTTCCTCGGCCGCCGCGCGGAAGGTGTCGGCTGCGCCGACGAGCACCGAGCGGCCGTGCTCGGACAGCTTGCGGGCGAGCTTGCCGATCGTCGTCGTCTTCCCGGTCCCGTTGACGCCGACGACGAGGACGACGGTCGGCCCCTCGGCGGCGCGAGCGAGCACGGGCGGGTCGCCGAAGAGCGCCTCGACCTCCTCCGCGAGCGCGTCACCGAGATCACCGAGCTCGCCGCGGGCCTCGAGGCGCGTGACGAGCTCCGCGGTCGCCGGAACGCCGACGTCGGCGCGGATCAACGCAATCTCGAGCCGCTCCCAGGCGTCCTCCTGCGCGGGGTCGAACGATGCGCCGAGCTCCGCGACAAGCGCGCGCCGGCTCTTGCCGAGCGAGTCACGTAACCGCGTGAAGAACCCGCTCCGCTCCTCGGCCTCGCGCTCTCCGTCCTCGACGTCTCCGAGCAGCTCCGCCCATGTCCTCGACATGGCGGGAGGCTAGCCCTCGTCAGGCAGACACTGCGGCGTGCTGCTCACGCGGGAGGCGGCGAGAGACGATCTGCGAGACGCCGTCGCCGCCCATCGTGACGCCGTAGAGGACGTCCGCCGCCTCCATCGTCCGCTTCTGGTGCGTGATCACGACGAACTGGGCGCGGTCGGCGTAGCGGCGCAGCAGCTCGACGAACCGCGCGATGTTCGCGTCGTCGAGCGCGGCCTCGACCTCGTCGAGGAGGTAGAACGGGCATGGCTTCGCGAGGAAGAGGGCGAAGAGGAACGAGATCGCGCCGAGCGCCTTCTCGCCGCCCGAGAGCAGCGTCAGCCGGGTGATCTTCTTTCCCGCGGGGCGCAGCTCGACCTCGACCCCCGGCTCTGCGCCGGCGCCGTCCTCAACGTCCGGCTCGACGAGCCGCAGACGCCCCTCGCCGCCGGGGAAGAGCGTCGCCGCGACCTCCTCGAAGTTCGCCGCGACAGCTGCGAACGTCTCGTCGAAGCGCCTGTTGACCGTCTCCGTGAGCTCGTCGCGGAGCGCGGCCAGCTCGGCGAGCGACGCCTCGAGATCGGCACGTTGCGTCGCGAGCTCCTCGAGCCGCTCCTTCTCGGCCTCGTACTCCTCCTTGGCGAGCGGATTGACCTTGCCGAGCGCCTCGCGACGGGATTCCAGCCTGGTCACGCGCGCCGCAAGCTCGTCACGGTCGACGACGCCGTCGTCGCCGCCCGCGGCCTCGGCGTCGGGCTCGATCACGCCCGGCGCCCCGGCAATCGCCTCGTCGAGCCGCCGTCGTGCCTCGCCCGCCTCGCCGTCGAGCCTCGCCAGCTCGATCTCGATGCCGTTCACCCGCTCGGTCGCCTCGTCGACCGCGTGACGCACCTCCACCTCGGCAGCGCCGAGACGCCGGAGCTCTCCACCGAGCGCCCCGGCGCGCGCCGCCCCGGCGTCCACCCGTGCGCGCACGGGCGCCTCGAAGCGCGCCGCGAGGGCAGATGCGCGCTCGAGCGACGCGCCAAGCCCGCTCGCGGCACCCACGAGCCGGCGGAGGAGATCGACGTCGAGCCGGCTCCTGCGCGGCGCCCGCTCGACGAGCGCGGCATCCGCAAGCCGCGCGGCGTCCGCGGCCTCTACGGATGCGGCGGCCGCCGCATCCGCCTCGGCCAGCGCCCCGGTTGCCTCCGCAGCGAGCTCGTCGCGCGTCCGCCCGCCTGCGAGACCGACACCGACCGATGCACCACCGAGCCGGGCAAGCACGACCTCGGCCTCCGACGCCCTGCGACCGGCGTCGCCTGCGTCTTGGCGCGCCTCCGCTTCCACCCCGGCGAGGCGGCGAAGCTCGTCGCCGAGCTCGCGCGAGCGGCGGTCGGCGGCCGCGATGCGGGCGTCGAGCGGCGCCTGGATGCGGGCGATGGTCGAGACTGCCCGTCCCGTCGTCGCGGAGAGCGCCTCTGTGACGGCAGCGAGCCGCCCGAGCAGCTCTGCGTCGAGGGTCGACCCGCGCAGATGCGCAACCGCGGCGTAGGCGGCCTCGGCCTCGGCCGCCCGCGCCGACGCATCGTCTGCCTCGAGCGCGGCGCCCTCCGCGCGCGCTGCGAGCTCGTCGGCCTCGTCGGCGAGCACGCGGCGACGGGCTTCGAGCTCGAGCAGCACCGCCTCGCCGGTCTCGCCGGCGAACCAGAGCTCGCCCCGGTCCGCGTCGTGGCCCTCGCCTTCGATCGTCACGGCGACACCCGATCGCACCTCGGTCAACTCACTCGCCTCGACGAGCCAGACGCCGTCCAGCAGGCGAAGCGCCTCGTCGGCACCTGTCGCGAGCGAAGCAAGGGGCCGGGCGTCCGGCCGCGGCGGGCTGCCGACGGCCGCACGCGCGCCTCCGATCACGACCGACAGGCTGCCGAGGCCGCTCGTGCGGGCGCGCTCGAGAAGCGCCAGCGCATGCTCGGAGCTGCTTGCAAGGAGCGCCGACGCGCGCCACGCGAGCGCGGCCGCGACGGCCTTCTCGAATCCGGGCTCGACCTCGAGCGCCGCGAGCGCCAGTCGCTCCCCCTCCGCCGCAAGCGTGCGCGCCGCCGGAGCGACGCCCTCTCGCTCGGCGAGCGATCGCTCGAGCGCGGCGAGCCGCTCCCGCGCGGAGCGCGCGCGCTCGGCGAGGTCGTCACGCTCCGTCCCTGCGGCACGTGCGAGCGCCCGCGACTCGTTCGCGCGCTGCTCGAGCTCGGCCGGGCTCGGAGCGCCGCTGCGGGCATGCGTGCGGGCGACGTCGTGCTGATCACGGAGCGTCCGGGCAAGCTCGGCGACCGTCTCCCCGCGCGCGCGAAGCCGCTCCCGCGCCGCGCCGAGCGCGACGAGCGACCGGTTGGCGTCGCCGTGTCCCCCCGTCAACTCGCTCATTCCGCGGTCGACTGCCTCGCGCTCGCGGCGGACGGCCTCGAGGCGGCTGTCGGCCTCGTCCGCGACCGCGCGCTCGGCTGCGGCGAGTAGCGCGTGCGCGTGGCGCGCGCGCTCGGCTGCGTGCCCGCTCCGCGTCGCCGCGTTAC
>DASUZN010000246.1:0-18994 GCA_036376855.1 Gaiella sp.
CCTACGGCGGCGGCGTCCGCGCGCCCGAGCTGCACGACGACTCGCCCGAGACGTACTACGTCCACACGCCCGGCGTGAAGGTCGCAGTGCCGGCCACTCCCGCGGACGCGAAGGGCCTTCTCGCCGCCGCGATCCGCGACCCCGACCCAGTGGTCGTGCTGGAGCCGAAGCTCGTCTACCGCACCGCCCGCGGCACCGTCCCGGAGGGCGAGCACGTGGTCGAGCTCGGCCGCGCCCGCACCGCGCGCGACGGCACCGACGCGACGCTCGTGGCGTGGGGGGCGATGGTCGCCGTCTGCGAGCGGGCCGCCGACGCGCTCGCCGGGGAGGCCTCCGTCGAGGTGCTGGACCTCCGGACGCTGAAGCCGCTCGACGAGGAGTCGATTCTCGCCTCGGTGCGGCGGACCGGCCGCTGCGTCGTCGTCCAGGAGGCGCCCCGCACGTGCGGGTTCGCGTCCGAGATCGCCGCCCTGCTGGCGGAGCGAGCGATTCTCGACCTCCAGGGGCCGGTGCTCCGCGTCACCGGTTACGACGTGCCCTACCCCTACTGGCAGCTCGAGGACTGGTACATGCCGTCGGTCGAGCGGGTCGTGGACGCCGTGCGTCGCGTGCTTGCCTTCTGACGACCACTGCCTCACGTTTCGACTGCACGAACGATGCGGACGTGCCAGAGGCCGGCGCGGCGGCACAGCTCGGCGACCGCCTCCGGTGACGGCGCCTCGACGAGGTAGAAGCACGTGTCGTCGTCGGCGAGGAAGGTCGTACGACGATGCTCGACCTGGAGACCCTCGCGCACGAGCTCGGCCGCGGCGCGCGCGAGCGCCCTCCCGGTCGCGGGCTCGGGCGTCCGGGATGGCGGCGTGTACGACTCGACCAGGTAGGTCTCCAACAGCTCTCCTTCGACTCCGGACGGAGGGCGGGCCGATGCCCACCCTCCGTTCCCCCCGTCCACCGAGCGTCTGTCAGGGACAGGTGACCTCGGGGCTCCAGTGGGCGAAGATTCCTGCCGGGTTGGTGCTCCAGACCCAGGCATGCCGGGTGTACCAGCCGACCGCCGGGACGAGAATCACCATCTCCTGTCCGAGCACGGTTGGCGGCTCGGACACCCCAGGTGGATTGGAGTTGGCGCCCGGGACGACGTACTCCACCGCGACGAGCTTGAGGCCCCCGTTCGGAGCCGGCGCGTAGACGAGGCCCTCGGGCTTGGAGACGTCGACGACCAGATCGTCGACCAGCGCCTTGTTGAAGTAGTGGTACCCCATCGCTCCGGCCGTGGGGTGCGCGACGCAGCCGGTGATGATCCGGTTCCCGGAACCGTTCACGTAGCCGAGCTCGTAGCCGGCTTCGATCGCCGCGTCGACGTTGTGGAACTGGGCCGAGACCCGGCGCACGTCTGCGAGCTCGGACTGACCACTGGCGGCTGCATAGCCGGCGATGGCCAGCACCGGCAAGGCCGCCGTAACGGCGATGACGATTCGCTTTTGCATGCTCCCTCCCTGCTCGAGGTCATGGCAAAGCTCGAGCACAGGTTCACGTTCCGCGCGTCGCGGCGAAAGCTGGAAACCTCAGGTCTTTGAGGCGAGGCGGTGTGCGAGCTCAGTGCGGGAACGGAGGCCGAGCTTGCGGTAGATGCGGGTCAGCGCGGTCTCGACGGAGTGCTCGGTGAGGAAGAGGGCGGCGGCGACGTCGCGGTTCGTGCGGCCCTCGGCGACGAGCGCGGCGATCCGTCGCTCGGCCTCGGTCAGCTCGTCCTGTGAGGGCGCGCGGCCGCCGATGCGGGCGAGCTCGGCTCGCGTCTGCTCGGCCCAGAGGGGGGCGCCAAGGGTCTCGAAGCGGGCGAGCGCGTCCTCGAGCGTGGCGCGGGCTGCGGCGCGCTTCTTCGCGCGCCGTTGCGTGCGGCCGAGGGCGAGCAGCGTTCGTGCGTGGTGGAACGGGTCGGTGCAGCGCGCGTGATCGGCGATCGCGCGCTCGAAGGTGGCGAAAGCGGCCTCGAGGTCGCCGTGTGCTGCGAGCACTAGCCCGCGGCAACGGGCGAGGATCGCATGCAGCCAGGCCCGGTCGACCGCGACCGCTCGTGGCTCCCAGTCGGTGAGGATGGCCTCGGCCTCGTCCAGGTCGCCGATCGTGAGGAGCGCTTCGACGAGATCACCGAGCTCGACGCGCATTCCCGGTTCGCGCATGAACGAGTTGCGGATCGAGTACGAGCGTCTCAGGTGCGGGAGCGCTCCGATCGCGTTCCCGAGCGAGAGCTCGATGAATCCGAGCACCCAGCCGGAACCAGAAAGCGAGATGCGGATCCCGGCAGCCTCTCCCCCGGCGATCTCGCGCTCCGCGCGGGCGCGCGCGTCGTCGATCCGGCCCTGGTGCGCCGCGATGATCGCACCGAGAAACTCGTCAGGAGGCATCGCACAGCCGAGTTGCGTCTTGAGCTCCAAGGAGGCGGCCGCGTACCGGTCAGCATCGTCCCAGTTTCCCGCCCGCCACTCGAGGAAGCCGAGGTTCCAGAGCGCCGTCGCTTCGCTTCCCGGGTCGTCGCACGCCTTGTGCAGCTCACGGAGCTCGAGGAGCAACGGTCGTGCGGTGTCGAGCTCGACCGACCAAACGAGCTGATGGACGAGGAAATTAGTCGGGCCGTCCACGAGCGGTCCGGCGGGAAGCGCTCGTTCGAGCGCGAGCGCCTCGTCCATCTCGGTGCGCGGAATACCGCGACCAGCTCTGAAATGCCAGTCGGCGTGGACCGCGAGCGCCCTGCATTGAAGCGCGACGTCGTTGCTCCGCGACGCGGCGCGAACGGCCAGCTCGGCATGATCGGCACCGCGCTCGACACCCTCGCCCCAGCGCATCAGCCCTGCGAGCCGGAGGTGAATCGTCGCCTCGAGGGCGTCGTCGCCCTCCGTTTCGGCGAGTGCCCGACGGTAGAGAGACTCCGACTCTCGTGGGCCTGCCTCGACATCGGCGAGCCGGACGAGGACTGCGGCCCGCTCGGCCCCCGGGGCAGTCTCCGCTTGCGCTTCCGTGAGGAGCGCGAGCGCACGGGCGGTGTCGCCGGAGCCGTGGTGCAGGTCGGCGGCGAGGAAGAGACGCCGTCGTGCGTCGTCCGCGTCCGTCGGCGGCGTCAGTCGGAGCGCCTGCTCAGCGAGCTCGGCGGCAGTCGCAGACGCGCCGCGCGCGTGTGCCGAACGAGCTGCATCCTCGAGGGTCGAGGCGATCTCGCGGCTCGGCTCGGTCGTCGCGAGCGCGAGGTGCCGAGCTCGCTCCTCCCCGGTCGGGACGACCTTCGCAAGTCGAGCATGCAGCGACCGGCGGCGGGTCGGTGTCTGGCGCGCTGCGACCGCCGAGGCAAGCAGCGGGTGGGTGAAGCGCAGTCGATCACCCTCCAGCTCGAGGATCCGCGCGTCGAGCGCCTCGGTGAGCCCGGTGTCGGCAGCGGCCCCGAGCGCAACCTCGATGATGTCCGTGGTCGGCTCGGCGACCGCCGCGACCACCCGCGCCACGTCGATCGCAGCGGACGCGAGGCTCTCGAGGCGTTCGCGGAGGAGCTCGTCCAGCGTCGAGGGGATCGGCAGCGGATCGTCCGGAGCGGGCGTGCCGCCGTGTCGCTGGAGCGCGCCGGCAAGCTCGAGCGCATAGAAGGGATTCCCGGCAGAAGTCTCCCAGAGCCTGATCAAGGTCGGCCGCGGAAAGCTTGCGTCCAGGTGCATGCGGAGCAACAGGTGCACCGCCCCGACGCTCAGCCCGTCGACCTCGAGTACGACTGTCGTCTCGGGCAGGCTGCGTCGGAGCCAGGACGGCGGCTCGCCGCGTACCGTCAGCAGCGTGGCGATGGGGTCGTCGTCGAGCCGCGACAGGGCAAAGCGAAGCGCCGCGACCGAGGCTGCGTCGAGCCACTGGAGATCGTCCACTGCGACGCAAACGGGGCTGTCTCGAGCGATTAGCCGCAGGGCCGCGAGGAACGCGGCCGCCACCGCGCGCTCGTCCACCTCGGCCCGTGTCTCACCGAGCAGCAGCGCCGCCTGGAGAGCGCGCCGCTGGATGGGCGGCAGCTCGGGCAGGACATCGTTCACGCGGCCGTCGACCAGATCGGCCAACCCGGTGTACCCGAGCCGCGTCTCGGCCTCCGAGGTCCGACACGCCAGAACGCTGTAGCTCTCCGAGACCGCGATGTCGATCCCTGCCAGCCAGAGCGAGGTCTTGCCGATCCCCGCCTGGCCGTGGAGGACGACGGCACCTGGAAGCTCGCGAGCCTCGAGGAGCCCGGTGATCGCCGCGAGCTCCTCCTCCCTTCCGATCAGCGGGCGGGCCGTCGTGGACACGTCGGAGTATCGTGCGCCGCCGTGGCCTACGAGTTCAAGTTGCCGGACCTCGGCGAGGGCCTCACCGAGGCCGAGATTGCCCGCTGGCTCGTGGTGGAGGGCGCCGTCGTCGACGAGGACCAGCCGCTCGTCGAGGTGCAGACCGACAAGACCACGGTCGAGATCCCGTCACCGCGGGCCGGGACGGTGCTGAAGATCCTCGTCGACGAGGGCGACGTAGCCCCGGTCGGCGCGGTGATCGTGGTGATCGGCGAGGAGGGCGAGCAGCTCCTGCGCGCCCTCGACGGTGGCAAGCAGACGACGGAGCCCGCGAGCGAGCCGCTCGTCGCTGTCGTCCCGACGGACCCGGCCGCCGCGGTCCGCGCGACGCCGGCCGTCCGGCAGCTCGCGAAGGAGCTCGGCGTCGAGCTGCTCGGCCTCGGCGGGAGGGGCCCGGGCGGACGCATCGTCGAGGACGACGTTCGCGCCGCCGCGACGGCGGCCGCGACCACGCAGGACGGCCGTCGCGTCCCGGTCAGGGGCATTCGCCGCGCGATCGTCGAGCAGGTGACGCGCACGCACCGCGAGGTCCCGGCCGTCACGTTCGTCGAGGAGTGCGACTTCACCGGCGTCGACCTCGCCGTGCTCGTCCCGCTCGCGATCCGCGCCGCCGCGGACGCGCTCGCGCGGTTCCCCGAGCTCAACGCCCGCCTCGAGGGCGACGACATCGTCCTCTTGGACCGCGTGGACGTCGGCGTCGCGGTGCAGACCGACGACGGGCTCGTCGTCCCCGTCGTGCGCGGGTGCGAACGACGCTCCGTCGCCGAGATCGCCGCCGAGGTGCGACGGCTCGCGGACGGAGCGCGCGTGGGCTCGCTCACGGCGGAGGAGCTCCGCGACTCGACGTTCACCGTCACGAGCGCCGGCAAGCTCGGCGGTCTCTTCGTCACGCCGCTCGTCAACCATCCCGAGGTCGCGATCCTCGGGCTCCACCGGATCGCGGACCGCGCCGTCGTCCGGGACGGGCAGGTTGTGGTTCGCAAGATGGGGAACGTCTCGGTGAGCTTCGACCATCGGGTCGTCGACGGTGCGAGGGCGGCCGGATTCTGCCTCGACGTGATCGAACGGCTGCAATCCGCGGCCGCCGGCTCCGCGTAGTACCGGTCGAACCGACGTCCAACGGAAGGGGAGAACGATGCGAGGGAGGCTGCTCCTCGGGCTGTTCGTGGTCGGGCTCGTCGGCGTGAGCGTCGCCGCCGCGGGTCTCAACCGGAACTGGAGCAATCACGCGAACGGGTCGCAGGAGGTGCCCGCACGCGACACACAGGGACAGGCACAAGCGATCTTCCACCTGTCACCCGACAGGACCTCGCTCGGCTACAAGCTGATCGCGGCGAACATCGAGAACGTGTTCATGGCGCACATCCACATGCAGGTGCCGGGTCAGAACGGCCCGATCGTCGTGTGGTTGTACCCGTCGACGGCGCCGGTGCCTGGCCCCGTCGGCGCGGGGCGCACCGACGGCGGCGTCATCGCCGAGGGCACGATCACGGCGGCCAACCTCGTCGGCCCGCTCGCCGGGCATCCGCTCTCCGACCTGGTCGACGCGATGAGCACGGGCAACGCGTACGTCAATCTCCACACGAATGACGGCGTGGACGGCGTGAACACCGGCCCGGGTGACTTCCCGGGAGGCGAGATCCGCGCTGACCTCACGAGCTAGGGCCCCGACCGGCACGGGGCGGCCGCGCGGCCGCCCCGTACAATCCCGCGCGTGGGCGACTGGTACGAGATCGGGATCACGCTCGGGCTCGGCATCGCGGCGGGCCTCCTGCTCGCGGGCCTGCTCGCGGCGTGGCGCTACGGGCTCCTGACGTCGGTCCTCGGCGCGCTGGCCGTCGGTGCGCTCGCGGGGCTCCTGGTCAAGGGGTGGATCGGCCTCCCCGGCGCGCTCGTCGGCGGGCTGATCGGCGCCGTCTCCGCGTCGTTCGTCGCGCGCGGCGCGCTCCGGCGCGGTGCGACGCCGGGCGGCACAGCCTTCCTCGTCGGCAGCGCCGCGATCGTCGTCGCGCTACTGGCGCTCGTCCCGGCCCTCGGCTACGTGATGGCGGTCGTGGTGCCCGCCGCCGCGGCGCGCCGCGCGCGCCAGGAGCCCGACCGGCATGCCGGGCTGCGCACCCTCGCGAAGTGACGTCCAGATGAGCCGCAAGCTCGTCCTCGCCGTCATCGACGGGCTGACCCCGACGATGCTCGAGGCTTCGCTCGGCACGCCGGCGACCCCGACGTTGACCGCACTTGCGGAGGCGGGCACGCTCGGCCGAGCCACGACGACATTCCCGTCGCTGACCCCCGTCTGCCTCTCCTCGATCGCCACCGGCGCGCACCCGGACGTGCACGAGATCCCGCACCTCGTCTGGTGGCACCGCGGGGAGCGACGGCTCGTCGAGTACGGCTCGTCGTTCGGCGCCGCCCGTGCGGCGGGTCTGGGACGCACGCTCCGGGACACGCTGGTCGGGATGAACAGCGACCATCTCGGGCGCGGCGCGGTCACCGTCTTCGAGGCTCTCGCCGACGCGGGTCTTCGCACGGCGGCGGTGAACTTCACCGCCTACCGGGGCAGGACGCGCCATCGGCCTACGGTCCCGTTCCTCGATCCCGTGCTCGGCCCGGAGCGGTTCTTCTTCTACAACCTCTTCCAGAGCGAGCGCACCGGCGCGCCGCTCTCGTTCCGGAATCGCGCCGCCGGCTCCATCGACTCCTACGCCGCCGCCGTCGGGCGGTGGCTCGTCAACCGCGATGGGTTCGACTTTCTCCTCTTCTACCTCTCCGACTACGACTACGCATCGCATGCGACCGGGCCGGACACGGCGGCCGCAGTGCTCGAGCGCTGCGACGACGCGATCGGAGGCCTCGCGCGCGCCGCGGGCGGCATGGACGAGTTCCTCGCCCGCTACGCGGTGATCGTGATGTCCGACCACGGGCAGACCGCGGTCGAGCGGATTGCGCGGCTCGGTGATCGCTTCCGCCACGAGCCGGACACGCTCGTCGCAGCGTCGAATCGGGCCGCCCACGTCTACCGGACCGGACCGGAGGCTCCGTCTCCCCGGACGCTGGCGGAGCGCCTCGACGCCGAGCCGGCGGCCGAGGTGGTGCTGTTCGCGGAGGACGGGGCGACCGTTGCACGCCGGGCCGGCGCCGAGCTGCGGATCCTCGCCGGAGGTGCGCTCGAGGGCGACCCGGCGATCCTCGACCACCCGGACGCGGTCTCCCGGGCGACAGCGGCCGTCCGCTGCCTGAACGCCGGCGAGGTGGTCGTCTCCGCCGCGGAGGGCTGGGAGTTCGAGGACCTCGGCGGCCGACATCACCGCGGCGGCGGCTCCCACGGGTCCCTCGCCGCCGGCGACTCGCTCGTCCCGGTCATCGCGGTCGGCGTCGAGGGGATGGCGACGCCCACGAGCGTCGTTGACGTCGCGCCCGCCGTGCTCGGGCACTTCGGCGTCGGCGCGCCGGCGTACGCCGCGCGGCGCGCCGCGTGATCGGCAGGCGCGAGCCGGACTGGGACGGGCTCCGGGCCCGCATGGTCGAGCGACAGCTTCGAGGGCGTGGGATCGCCGACGAGCGCGTGCTCGGCGCAATGGGGCGCGTGCCGCGTGAGGCGTTCGTCCCGATCGACGTGGCCCGGTACGCGTACGACGACGCGGCGCTCCCGATCGGCGAGGACCAGACGATCTCGCAGCCGTACATCGTCGCGACGATGTGCGAGCTCCTCGAGCTCGAGGGCGGAGAGAGCGTGCTCGACGTCGGCACCGGCTCCGGCTACGCGGCGGCGGTGCTCGACGAGCTCGCCGGGCGCGTCGTCTCGATGGAGCGGATCCCCGTGCTCGCGTCTCGCGCCAGGCGAGCCCTCGAGCTGACGGGGCACGGCGACGTCGAGGTGCGGGTCGGCGACGGTAGCCTCGGCGCGCCCGACCGCGCTCCGTTCGACGCGATCTCGGTCGCGGCGGCGACCGAGCACGTACCGTCCGCGCTCTACGAGCAACTCGCTCCCGGGGGAAGGATGGTGCTGCCGGTCGGTGGGAGCGGCGGTCAGCGGCTCGTGCGGATCGAGCGCGGCGAGGCCGGCCCGGTCGAGACGGGCTCCCTCGCCTGTCGCTTCGTGCCGCTCGTCAAGTAGTCGCGGAGGCCCCGCGGGCCGAGACGACCGCTACGCTCGGCCGGCGAGATGGACGAGGGAACGGCCACCACCGCCCGCGACCTGCCACGCGGCCGTGTCGACGCCGCGCTGCGGAGCCGCGCGAACTGGGAGCAGCTCGTCAAGTTCTGCGTCGTCGGCGCGACGGGCTACGTCGTCAACCTCGTGGTCTACGTGCTGCTGCTGAAGGGCGCCGGCTTCCACTACATGCCGGCCGCGATCGGCTCGTTCCTCGTCGCGGTCACGAACAACTACGTCTGGAACCGGCTCTGGACGGTCCGCGGGCAGCGCGGCCACGTCGTGTTCCAGTGGCTGCGCTTCCTTGTCGTCTCGACGATCGCGCTCGGGGCGAACCTCCTCGTGCTCTACCTGCTCATCGAGGCCGGCATCGGCGACGCGGTCGTCGCGCAGGCACTTGCGATCATGCTCGTCACGCCGGTCAACTTCGTCGGCAACAAGCTGTGGTCGTTCCGTCACCGCCGCTGAGCGTTGCGACGTGAAGCGGGCTGCGCTCCTCGCCGCAGCGATCGCCTGCCTCGCCGCTGCCTGGCCCGCGTCGGCCGCGACGCCTCCGCTGTCGCCCGGCCCTCCGAGCCTGACGGAGGAGCAGGCGACTGCGGCGCTCCTCATCCATCCGAAGGTCGAGCGCTGGCTCGACCGCTACCCGCCGAAGCCGCAGACGGACGCTACGTTCGACCGTGAGAAGCGGACGTGGACGGTGAACGTCTGGTCGGGCAAGGCCGGCGAGATCGCGACCGGGACGGTCAGGGACGCCGACGGCTACGTGGTCGAGGCGTGGACAGGGCCGCAGGTGGCGTGGAAGATGGCCCGTGGCCGGCCGGGCGCGTTCGGCGGCAAGCAGCTGAACTCGTGGCCGGTGTGGCTCGGGCTCTCCGCGATCTTCCTCCTCGGGTTGACCGACCTGCGCCGCCCGTTGTCGATGCGGACGCTCGACCTCCTCGTGCTGGTCTCCTTCGGGATCTCGCTTGCGTTCTTCAACCGCGGCGACGTCTTCGAGAGCTCCGCGCTCGCCGTTCCGCCGCTCGTCTACCTCGCGGTGCGAACCGCGTGGATCGGCTTTCGTGCGAGCGCACGGCCGGGCTCGACGGCAGTCGTCTGGCCCGTGTGGGCGCTCGCCGTCGCCACGGTGTTCCTCGTCGGCTTCCGCGTGGGGCTGAACGTCGACAACGGTCGCAGCGTGATCGACGTCGGCTACGCCGGCGTGATCGGCGCCGACCGGATTCTCGACGGCGAGATCCCCTACGGGACGATGCCGGTGACGGACGCCCTCGAGCCCTGCGGCCGGGCCAACTCCGACGGTGAGATACGCGAGCGGATCCAGGCAAACGGCCGCTGCGAGTCGGCGAACCCTCGAGGGGATACATACGGTCCTGTTGCCTATCTTGCGTACGTTCCTGCCGTGCTCGCCTTCGGGTGGAGCGGACGGTGGGACGAGCTGCCCGCCGCCCATGCGACCGCGCTCGCGTTCGACCTCCTCGCGCTCGCGGGGCTCGCTCTCGTCGGCGCACGCTTCGGCGGCGCGCGCCTCGCTGCCCTGCTCGCCTTCGGCTGGGCGGCCTTCCCGTTCACGACCTACGCACTGATGTCGAACACCAATGACGCGATCGCCCCGGCGATTCTCGTCTGGGGCTTCTGGCTGGCCTCGTCGCCGGTCGCTCGAGGCTCCGCCACCGCGCTCGCGTCGTGGACGAAGTTCGCCTCGCTCATCGTCGTGCCTCTGTGGCTGACCTACCCGTCGGGCCTGCGGCGCGCGCCGAGCCTGCGGTTCGTCGCGGCCTTCGTCGGCGCCACCGCGCTCGCGTTCTCGATCCTGCTGCTCGAGCCGTCGCTCCGCGATGCGCTGCGCACCTTCTGGGATCGCACCGTCGCCTTCCAGTTCGACCGCGACTCGCCGTTCTCGATCTGGGACTGGGGGCAGTACCACGCGCGCGGGATCCCGGATCTCGCGTCTGCGCAGACCGTCGTCCAGGTCTGCGCGATCGTGCTCGCCGGGATCGCTGCGGTCCTCCCGCGCCGCAAGGGACCGCTCGAGCTCGCGGCGCTCACGGCGTCGCTCCTGCTCGCGTTCGAGCTCTCGCTGACCCACTGGTTCTACCTCTACCTCCCGTGGGTGCTGCCGTTCGTGCTGCTCGCGCTGTTCCTGCCGCGCGAGCTGCGACCGGGAGAGGCCGTGACGCAGGGATGACGGACGACGGGCCGGTACCGCGCGACGCGCTCCTCGCTGCCGCGGCCTTCGTGCTCACGGCGGTGACCGCGACGGTTGCCTGGCAGCTGAGCGGACGGGCGGTGACCGACATCGCGCTCTACCACGCCTACGGCGAGCGCATCGCGGACGGCCTCGTCCCGTATCGCGACTTCTCCTTCGAGTACCCGCCTGGCGCGCTCCCGGCGCTCGTTCTCCCGGCGCTCGTGACCGACTCGCTGACGGCCTTCCGCGTCGTGTTCGCCGCGGAGATGGCGGTCGCCGGCGCATTCGGGGTCATGCTCCTGGCCGCAGGTCTCGGCCGGCTCGGGACGGGCACGGGTGACCGTCGCGTCGCGCTGTCCGTCGTCGCGCTCGTGCCGTTGGTGCTCGGCGGCGTGATCCTGACCCGCTTCGACCTCGTTCCGGCGGCGATCGTCGCGGGCGCGATGCTCCTGCTCGTGACGGGGAGGCTCCGAGCCGGTGCCCTCGTCGTCGGCATCGGCGTGGCCGTCAAGCTCTATCCCGCCGTGCTCGTCCCGCTCGTGGGGGTCGTCGCGTGGCGCCGGGGCGGACGCCGCGAGCTCGCGTCCGTGCTGGCGCTCGTCGTCGCCCCTGTGCTCGTCGCCTATCTCCCGTTCCTCGTCGCGGCGCCCGACGGCGTGCTCGACTCACTCGGCCGGCAGCTCGGCCGCCCGCTCCAGATCGAGAGCCTCGGCGCCGGCGTGCTGCTCGCCGTCCACCACACCGTCGGTACCTCACTCGGGTGGGCGTCGAGCAGCGGCTCGCAAAACCTCACCGGGACCGCGGCGGGCACGCTGGCCGTGCTCCAGGGCATCGCGCAGATCGCGGCGGTCGCGCTCGTCTGGGTCTCGTTCTGGCGCGGTCCCACGAGCTCCGAGCGGCTCGTCCGGCACGCGTCCGCGGCGGTCGTCGCATTCGTCGCGCTCAGCAAGGTGCTCTCGCCGCAGTTTCTCGTCTGGCTCGTGCTCCTCGTCCCGCTCGTCGTGGGGGCGCGAGGCCGCGCGCCGCTCTGGCTGCTGACGGCCGCCTGCGCCGTCACCGCGGTCTGGTTTCCGGCGCGCTACTGGGAGCTCGTCAAGGAGTTCGACCCGCTCGCGTCCTGGCTCGTCCTCGCCCGCGGCGTCCTCCTGCTGGCGTTGCTGGCGGTGCTCATGTGGCCGGCCACGGAACGCGCACCGGCTCGATCGCGCTCGCCCGTCCCGTCGCCGGATCGCACGTGACGAGCGCGCCCTCGAGGCGCACGCCCTCGGAGGCGGTCTCGAAGCGAACCGGCATCCCGGTGCGCATGCGGCGGATGGCGAGCTCGGCGCGGACGCCGATCACCGAGTCGTGCGGGCCTGTCATCCCGACGTCGGTGAGCGCCGCGGTGCCGCCCGGCAACACGCGCGCGTCGGAGGTCTGGACATGGGTGTGCGTCCCGAGCACCGCGGTGACGCGGCCGTCGAGCCACGCAGCGAGCGCGACCTTCTCGCTCGTCGCCTCGGCATGGACGTCCACGACCACGACGCGCGTCACCGCGCGCGCCTCCTCGACAAGCTCGTCGATGACCTCCCACATGCTGTGAGCAGGCTCGAGGTAGAGCGATCCAAGCACGTTGACGACGGCGACGGGGGTGCCGTTGCCTGCCGCGACGACGGTGAGGCCGCGGCCGGGCGCCTCCTTCTGGAAGTTCGCCGGGCGCACGATCGTCGTCGAGGAGGAGAGGTAGGGGCCGATCTCCTCGCGCCGCCACGCGTGGTTGCCTAGGGTGACCGCATCCGCCCCCGCGGCGAGGAGGCGCTCGGCGAGCCGCGGGGTGATCCCGACGCCGTTCGCGATGTTCTCGCCGTTGACGATGCAGACGTCGACGTCGAGCCGTTCCCGCAGGTCGGGCAGCAGCGCCTCGACCGCGTCGCGGCCGGGGCGACCGACGACGTCGCCGACGAACAGCAGCCGCACTACGGAAGCGAGCCGGGCGACGGATAGACGCTGACGGAGACGTTGTTGCCGCCGTCGGGCGCATGCGCGGCGAGCGCCTGCTCCTCGACCGAGGCGACGTCCACGGCGGTGCCGAGCTTGGAGGACGCCGCGAGCACGGGTGTCCCGACGGCGATCGACGGGTCGGGCCGGACGTTCATCACGGAGACCATCACCGACGGCGACTCCGACGGTCGAAGGTCGATGCGGCTGCCGACGTGCTTGCCTCCGACCACGAGGTCGCTGACCGCGATCACGGAGCCCTTCACGGGTGCGTAGACATCCGTTCCCGGCGCGGCGCCGACGTCGAGCACGTTCGTCCCGGCCGGGCCGCCCTCGAGCTGGTACCAGCGGGGGGAGTCGCGCCCGCTGCCCGCGATCCTGCGCCAGAGTCGCTCGAGCAGCCCGGCGTTCGCCTGGCGGCCGACCGGCTGCAGCGAGAGCGATCCGTCGTTCGACCCGTGGAACCCGATCGCGGTGAGCGCCCCCGCCGCGACGGGGAGCTGGATCCGGAGGTTGCCGATCGACGCGAGCACCTGCGGCCGGGGCCGGACGGCGGTCGCGTCCGCAAGGGACACAGTCTCGATCGCGATCGGCGCAGGGCCGGAAGAGCCGCTCGAGCCGAAGGCGGTGAAGAGCAGCGTGACGACGCCGAGCACCGCGAGCACGGAGAGCACGACGAGGCGGCGGGCACGCCGTTGGGCGCGGCGCCGGCGTTCGCGCAGGCGAGCGGCTTGCCGGGAGCGCGGCGAGGCCATTGGCGCCACGGTACCGCACGCGTGAGCGGGCTTCACGGGATGCGTTCGGGCGCTGGCGGCGGGGCTACCATCGCCGGGTGCACGAGACGACGACGATCCGGATCCCGCGCTGGATCCAGCTCGTCGTCCTGCCGGTGTTGCTGCTCGTCGTCTTCCTGCTGGCGCGGCCGCTCGGGCACGTGCTGTTCCTCTTCCTCACGGCGGCCGTGATCGCGTTCACGCTGAACCCGCTGGTCCGCGACCTGACGCGTCTCCGGCTCCCGCGTGGCGCCGCGGTGGCGGTCGTGTCCGTGGTCTTCGCGACGGCGTTCGTCGCGGTGCTCGTCGCCGTCGGCACGGTCGTCGTCGACGAGGCCCGCTCGGCCGGCGACAAGATCGACGCGTACTTCTCGCAGGAGAGCGCGGCAACGGGAAAGACCGGGGCCGAAGCCGCCGTCGACCGTCTTCAGCGGTGGCTCGACGACCACGGGCTCGAGCGCGTCCAGCTCGAGCAGCAGCTCAACGACCTGACCGACTCGGTCGGGGCGAGCGACGTCTCGGGGTACGCGCAGGACGCGATCTCGTTCGCCCAGGGCGCCGCGCTCTCGGTGATCCTCTTCCTGTTCTCCGTAGTCCTCGTGATCGTGATCGCGATCTACATGTTGCTCGACATGCCGCGCCTGGAGGCCGCGATCGACCGCCGCTTCCCGCCGCACGGCGGCCTGCCGCTGACCCAGCGGATCGAGCGCGCGCTCTGGGGGTATGTCAAGGGGCAGGTCATCCTCTCGGTGGTGATCGGCACGAGCGCCGGCGTGGGGATGTGGATCCTCGGAACGACGGGGCTCGTCGAGGGCGCGGAGCGCTATGCCCTGCTCTTCGGGATCTGGACGGCCTTCGTCGAGGTGATCCCGTACATCGGGCCGTGGCTCTCGGCGGTGCCGCCGGCGCTCTACGCGCTCGTCGTCGACCCGGTCGGCGTCCTGTGGGTCGCCGCGCTCTTCGTCTTCATCTACCAGATCGAGGGGCACGTGGTCGTCCCGAACGTGATGGCGAGCGCGCTGCGGCTCCATCCCCTGCTCGTCATCTTCGGGCTCCTCGCGGGCGGCGCGCTGTACGGCATCCCCGGTGTGCTGGTGGCGCTGCCGACGATGGCTGCCGGGCGCGCGATCTGGGAGTTCTTCGGGGAACGGATCGAGCTGGAGTCGTGGGACGAGGAGGACGAGGGGCTGATCGAGGTCGGGGTCGAGCTCTCGGAACGAGCCGGGAGAAGGCCCCGAGCACCCGAACACGGTTAGCGCCGCGTTAGGCGTCCGTGCGAGCTATACGGCGGATGCCAGGACGTTCCTCGAGCCGCGCGTTCTCGCCACCGCTGCTCGCCGCCGTCGCCGCCTGCCTCGCCGGGCTGGCGGCGCCGGACGGTGACGCGGGAGCCCTCCGATCCGCCTCGGCCGCGGCGGACGTCAGGATCTCGGTCCGTGTCGACGCGCGGGGCCGCGGGAGCTTCACCATCCGCGGCGCGCTCGTCGACGGCGGCCCTGCGTTCGTCCGGCGCGCGGTCGTGAACGGCCGACTGAACGCGACGGAGACGCTGACAGGCGCACGTGGGCGGATCGTGCTGACCGCGCAGCAGCGCTGCGGCACCCGCACGGGGACGTGGCGGGTGGTCGCGGGCACGCTCGCCTACGCGCAGCTCTCCGGCCACGGAACGACCGCGGGCCTGGCCCGGTGCACGAGGCCACCCGGGCGGGCGACGCTCGTCCACCGCGGCGCGATCGAGCTCCCGCCGCCAGTGCTTGCGCAACCCGGCGCCTGGGGCGGCAAGACGGCCCAGGCGAGCGTGATCACGTTCACCGTCACCCCGGACGGCCGCTCGATCACCAGCGTTGTCGCCAGCCGGTACCGGTACGAGTGCCTGCGCAGCGACGGCCAGCGCACGACCCAGTTCTCTCCGACGGTGAGCCGATTTGCCGGGCCGTTCCCGATCGCCGAAGACCGGAGCTTCAGCTTCAAGGTGTTCGTCGGAACCATCGGCGGTCGCTTCGGGGCGGCGGGTGCCGAGGGGACGATCACGGTCGCGACCACGTCGCCGCCCGACATCCAGGGCCAGACCACCACGTGCTCCGGGTCGATCGCGTGGACGGCCACGAACCCGCCCGCGCCGCCGCCGCGGGCACTCGCCGGAACGTACTGCGGGATCACCGCGGCCGGCGGCGGCGTGTGCCTCGACGTCCCGGCGGACGGCCGCCAGGTGCGGAATCTCCGCGCCGAGCTCAAGCTCACCTGCGGGATCCTGGCCCGGATCCCCGTGAGCGTGTCGGTCGGCTGGGAGGCGCCGACGCCGTTCGGCCTCGACCTCTCCTACAGCCAGTCGTTCGACTCGACGTTCGAGGGGAAAACACTCCGTGTCGTGTCCTCGGGGACCTTCGACGAGAACGGTGTGCTGCTCGGCTCGGTTGGCATCACCCCCCTGTCGTTCTCGATCGAGCGCGACGGTGCCACGCACGCATGTCGCACGAGCGGCGGCTTCACCGCGCGGCTCCAGCGCTGACACTACGCTTGCGGAATGAGTCCGTTCCCGACGACGCGCCTGCGCCGGCTACGGCGCACGGACGCGATTCGCGCCCTCGTTCGCGAGACCTCGCTCTCGCTCGACGACGTCGTGATGCCGCTCTTCGCGTGCCCCGGTGAGGGCGTCGTGCGGCCCGTCGAGGGGTTGCCCGGGATCGCGCAGCGGTCGGTCGACGAGGTGGCGCGCGAGGGCGCCGAGCTCGCGCGCGCGGGCGTGCGCGCGGTGCTCGTGTTCGGGATCCCGGAGGAGAAGGACGCGGAGGGCTCGGGCGCGTGGGACGAGGACGGCATCGTCCAGCGGACGCTCCGTGCGTTGCGCGCCGAGGTTCCGGGGCTGACCCTCCTGACCGACGTCTGCCTCTGCGAGTACACAGACCACGGGCACTGCGGCGTGCTCGAGGGGGACACGGTCGCGAACGACGAGACGCTCGAGCTCCTTGCGCGGACCGCCGTGAGCCACGTCGAGGCGGGCGCCGATGCCGTCTGCCCGAGCGACATGATGGACGGGCGCGTCGGCGCGATCCGCGCGGTGCTTCCGGAGACGCCGATCGTCTCCTACGCGGTCAAGTACGCCTCCGCGTTCTACGGCCCGTTCCGCGAGGTCGCCGAGTCGGCGCCGTCGTTCGGCGACCGGCGCGGCTATCAGATGGATCCCGCGAACGCGCGCGAGGCGCTGCGCGAGTGCGCCCTCGACCTCGAGGAGGGCGCAGACGTCTTGATGGTGAAGCCGGCACTGCCGTACCTCGACGTCATCCGCGCGGTGCGCGAGCGCTTCGACTGCCCGGTGTGGGCGTACCAGGTCTCGGGCGAGTACGCGATGGTGCGCACGGCCGCGGAGGCAGGGCATCTGGACGAGCGCGCGGCGGCGCTCGAGGCGCTCACCGCGATCAAGCGCGCCGGCGCCGGGACGATCGTCACGTACTGGGCGAAGGACCTCGCCGGGTGGCTCTGAGACAGCGGACGGACCGCTGGCGCAGGGCGACGAGCCTGATCCCCGGCGGCGTCAACTCGCCGGTGCGCGCGATGCGCGCGGTGGGCGTCGACGAGCCCGTGTTCGTCGCCCGCGGCTCGGGAGCCTGGGTCGAGGACGTCGAGGGCAACCGCTACATCGACTGGGTGCAGTCGTGGGGCCCGCTGCTCTTCGGGCACGCGGACCCGATGACTCTCGCGGCCGTGCACGCCGCCGCCGACCGTGGCACGACTTTCGGCGCGCCGACCGAGGCGGAGGTAGAGCTCGCAGCCGAGATCGTGGACGCCGTGCCGTCGGTCGAGATGGTGCGGCTCGTCAGCTCGGGCACCGAGGCGTCGATGAGCGCGCTCCGTCTCGCGCGTGCGGTCACCCGGCGCGATCGGGTGATCAAGTTCGCCGGCTGCTACCACGGCCACGTCGACGCGCTGCTCGCGAGCGCCGGTTCGGGCGTGATGACGCTCGGGATCCCCTCGACGCCCGGGGTCCCGGCGGGTGTCGCCGCGGACACGATCGTCTGCGGGTTCAACGACGTGGACGGGGTGGCGGCGGCGTGTGCCAGCTACGGCGAGGGGCTCGCGGCGATCCTCGTCGAGCCGGTCGCAGGGAACATGGGTTGCGTCCCGCCCGTGCCGGGGTTCCTGGAGGCGCTGCGGATGCTCGCCGACGCGACGGGCGCGCTCCTCGTGTTCGACGAGGTGATGACGGGGTTCAGGGTCGCTCGCGGCGGCGCGCAGGAGCGCTACGGGGTGACGCCCGACCTGACGATCCTCGGCAAGATCGTCGGGGGCGGGCTCCCGGCGGCTGCGTTCGGCGGCAGGGCGGAGCTGATGGAGCGGCTCGCACCGAGCGGCGACGTCTACCAGGCGGGGACGCTCTCGGGAAACCCGCTCGCGACTGCGGCGGGCGTCTCGGTGCTTCGGCGGCTCCGCGACGAGGCCGTCTACGAGGAGCTCGAGCGGCTCGGCGCGCGGCTCGAGGAGGGTCTCGCGCCGTTCGGCACCGTCCAGCGAGTTGGTGGGATGCTGACGCTCTTCTGCCACGACGACCCAGTCGCGAGCTACGAGGACGCGGCGGCGTGCGACACCGAGCGCTTCGGAGCGCTCTTCCGCCACCTGCTCGAATCGGGTGTCTATGTGCCGCCGTCGCAGTTCGAGTGCCTGTTTCCCTCGCTCGCCCACACCGACGTGGACGTCGACCGGACGGTCGCAGCCGTGCGCTCGTTCTTTGCGACGACCTAGAGGCTCGACGGGCGATCGCGCGCTCGCCGCTCGCACGCTGCCGGGACGCGAGCGTCGTATTGACGTTGCCTATCCGGCGCCACGCCGAGATAACCGATGCCTATGCGTGCTGGATCGGCTTGTCCACACAGACGTGTCCCGAGCCGGCCGGCAGTGTGGCATCCGCCCTGTGGACGAAGCGGCACGAAGTCGGCACAGGCGTGCTCTTGACGAGAAGCGGTGTCTGACACCGTTGTCCGGCTCGCCGGAACCGAGGGCGGTTCGCCGCCGCCGCCTTCCTCGCCCGGCGTACCCTCCCCGCGTGACCTCCACGCTGTTCGACGCGATCGCCGACGGCGCGATGCGCGAGAGCCCGCTCTGGGCGGACGCGCTGTTGCCTGCGGCCCGGCGCGACCTCGAGCCGGTGTTCTCGCGCCTCGTCACGGACACGCGCTTCGCGCTCGGGGTCGAGACGATCTACGAGGGCTACCTGCTGCACTACGGCCGCGCGCGGATCTTCGCCCCGCCCGACGGCGACGTCGCCCTGCTGCTCGGTGACGCGCTCCTCGCTCACGGCCTCGTGCGCATCGCCGGGACAGGCTCGCTCGCTGCCGTCGGCGACCTCGCAGAGCTGCTCTCGCTCTGCGCCCAGGCGCGGGCAGACGGGCTCGACGGCGACGGCCCTGCCTGGGCCGCCACGTCCGCCCTGCTCGCGTGCGGCGGTCTCGACGAGACCCGGGCGGCGCTTCGCGACGATCGCGATCCGGCACCGCTCGAGCGTCTCGCGCGGGAGACGGCGGGCGACGAGGCCGTCGACCGGGCGCTCGCGGCACAC
>DASUZN010000247.1:0-10775 GCA_036376855.1 Gaiella sp.
CGGCGACCCGCCGCTCGAGCGCGGCGTAGCCGCCGTCGGCCGGGAGCTCCGGCGTCGGCGCGGCGAGACCGGCGAGGAACCGCTCTGCGACGCCCGCCGTCCGAGTCAGGGCAGAGCTCAGGTCGACGCGCGCCCCGCGCAAGGCCTGCCGCGCGAGCTCGTCGATCGCGCAGGCGTAGAGATCGTGGACGAACGCACGCGTATCGCCCTCGAAGGCGTCCGCGGCGGCGGCCGGCGTGGCGTGGGCGATCGCCTGGAGCTCGTCGACGACGTGCTCGTCGAGCGTCGCCCCCCACAGCGCGTGCCAGCGCCCGTCCGCGGCCTCGAGGTGCGGATGGACGAGCCCCGCCGCGACCGATCGTCGTGCGACGTCGAGGACGGCGAAGACGACCCGCGCCGTGCCGCCCGGCTCGTGCGCGAGCGGAGCGGCTGCGTCGAGCCCGAGCAGCTCGTGGAGCTCGAGCCTGCGGGCGCCGACCCCGTGGCCCGCGTGGACGAGGTCGGCCACGGCCGGCATGCCCACCTGCAGGCCGCGCGACGTGAGCGTCCCGTCCGGCTCTCGGACGAGCACGTACGCGCTCGCGTCCTCCTGCCAGAGGATCTCGAGCGTGGGTTCGATCGCAGGGCTCGCCGCTACGGACACGAACCCACAAGCATAGGCGCGACGGCCGACGTCGCCGCGATGAATCTCGGACTACGAGCCCGAGACGAAGGCCGCGACGTCCTGGATCTGCTGCTCGGTCAGCTTGTCCTCGAACGACGGCATCGCCCCGCCGCCTTCGGTGACCTGCGTCACGACGTGGTCGTACGACGGCGACGCGTCGTCGAGGTTCGGGCCGACGCTCCCCGACGAGCCGGCCGCCGAGAACGTGTGACACCCGCCGCAGCCTGCCGATGCGAAGACCTCCTTGCCCGCGGCGGCATCGCCGCTACCGCCCGGCGCCGTCGTCGCCGCCGTGGTGGTCTCCGAGCCGCCGTCGTTACCGTCGCCCCCGCAACCGGCAGCAGCGAGGACGAGCGCACCGGCGACGAGGACGAGGGCGAGCGCGCGCACGGCCGAAGTTCTACCGCCTCGACAACGCGACGTAAACCTCAGCCGAGCCGTGCGACGGTCGCGCCGTCGGCGGAGTCCGACTCGTGCGAGGAGACGAGCGGGTGGCGCGCGAGCTCGTCGCGCACCGCTGCCCGAACCGTCCCCGTCCCGCGTCCGTGGATCACGCGGAGCTCGTCGCGCCCGGCCAGTGCAGCCGTGTCGACGAACGCGCGAACCGCCTCGCGGGACTCCTGCGCCGTGCGCCCGCGCACGTCGAGCTCCGACGGGGCATCGGTCGGCGTCGGCGAGCGGATCGTGACGGCAGGCTCGTCCGGTGCATCCGCGCGCCCGTCGCGATCGGGCCGGAGCCGATGCAACGCAACGCGGACACGCAGCCCGCCGCGGCCGACGACGACCGCTTCGTCACGCGCGATCTCCGCGATCGTCCCGCGAACGCCGAGCGAGGGAGCGACAACCGGGTCACCCGGCGCGAGCGGGTCGACGGCCTCGAGGGACTCGTCCGCTTCTCGAAGCGCGCGCCCCGCGCGCGCCGCGCGCTCGGACGCCGCTCCGAGGCGCCTGTCGCGCTCGCGCTCCTTGGCGAGCGCCCTCGGCGTCGCCGCGGTACGGCGCTCGCGCTCGAGGCGGCGTGCCGCGCGGATCTCGCCGCGCAGAGCGTCGAGCTCGGCCCGCGTGCCGGTCAGCTCCTCCTCCGCGGCTGCGACCGCCCGCTCGCGCTCCGCGCTCGCCGAGGCCCGCACCCGCTCGATCTCCGCCTCGAGCTCGGCAACGCGGGCCTCCGCGGCCTTCCGCGCCGCTTCGGTCGCCGTGCGCTCTCGCGTCGCACGGTCTCGCTCCTCGACTGCGCGTTCCTCGGCCGACTCCGCCTCGGCCAGCAGCTCGGTCACGCGGCGGCGCTCGGGCGCGATGCGCGCAGCTGCGTCCTCGACGAGGTCGGCCGGAAGGCCGAGCCGCGCGGCGATCCGGAGCGCGTGTGACGTTCCGGGCCGTCCCAACGCGACGCGGTAGAGCGGCGCCTCGGTCTCGGGATCGAACCCCGTCGCTGCATTCGTGGCGGCATCCGTCGCGCTGGCCCACTCCTTCATCTCGTGGTAGTGGCTCGTCGCAACCGTCAGGCGCGCCTGACCGGCGAGCCGCTCGAGGAGCGCGCTCGCGAGCGCCGCGCCCTCGACCGGATCGGTCCCCGCGGCGACCTCGTCGAGCAGGACGAGCGACCGGTCGGTCGCCTCGTCGAGGATCGCGATCAGGTTCCGGATGTGGCCGGAGAACGTCGAGAGGCTCATCGCGATCGACTGGTCGTCGCCGATGTCGGCCAGGACCTCGTCGAAGACCGGCAGCTCCGCGTGCTCGACCGGCGGGCGGAGCCCGCACTGGTGGAGGAGTACGGCGAGGCCGAGCGTCTTCAGGGCGACGGTCTTGCCGCCGGTGTTCGGCCCCGAGATGACGACGGCGCGCAGGTCTCCGAGCTCGAGGTCGATCGGGACCGCGTCGTGCGGATCGAGGAGCGGGTGCCGCGCACCGCGCAGGACGACCGTGTGACTCGGTGTCACCTGCACTCCACGCCATCTCCGCGACAGGGTGCCGCGCGCGAGGCAGAGGTCGATCTCGGCAACGGCTTCGACCAGCGCGTTCAGCGCGTCGGCCCGCTCGCCGACCCGCCGTGAGAGGTCGCGCAGGATCCGCGCGACCTCTTCCCGCTCGCCGCTCTCCGTCTCGCGCAGGCGGTTGGAGTCCTCGACGACGGAGAACGGCTCGACGAACAGCGTCTGCCCCGAGCCCGAGCTGTCGTGGACGATGCCGGCACCGTGCCGCGCGCGGATGCGCGGAGCGCGAGGACAGGCCGGCCCGCGCGCTCGGTGACGAAGTCCTCGGAGAGATGCTCGCGCAGTGCCGGGTCGCGCGCGAGCGAGCGGAGACGCTCGGTGATCCGCCCGCGTCCTTCGCGGAGCTCTCGCCGGAGGCGGCGGAGCGCCGGCGACGCGTCGTCACGCAGGTCGGAGCCGTCGTGCTCGACGGCGCGGGTGATCGGCTCGGAGACGTGCGAGAGGGTGGTGTCGACGAGACCGGCGAGCTCCGCGAGCCCCGGAGCAGCTCCCGTCGCCTCGATCGTCGCTCGTGCCGCGATCGCCGTGTCGATCGCGAGCGCGACCGAGCGCAGCGCGGCCGGGTCGAGCGCGCTCCCACGTGCGGCCACTTCCGCCGCGTGCCGCACGTCGCGGACGTCCGCCAGCTCCGGCTCGGCGGACTGCTCGATCAGGCCGATCGCCTCGTGTGTCAGCCCCTGGCGCCGGTCGACCTCGTCGGGCCGGGCGGCGGGCTCGAGCGCGAGGCAGCGCTGCTTCCCCGCGTCGCTCGCCGCCGCCGCCGCGAGGCGGTCGAGGATCTCGGGCAGCTCGAGCAGCTCCAGGGCCCGCGGGTCCATTCGGCCAGTCTAGGGACGTCCCGGCCCTTCCAAACCCCGCGCCCCCGAGCACACCGCTAGTGGCAAGTTACTTGCGCTAGCAACGAATCCGCTACTGTTCGGCGAGCCAGGCGGCGCCTGCGAGTAGCGGCCCGTTCCTCAGCGACGGCACCAGCGGAGGAGCGTCGTCAGTCCTCCTCCAGGCGCAGGTCGAACCCCGCCGGTGCGTGGACGTTCACGATGCGCGCGACGTCCGGCGTGCGGTTCGCGAACGTGTGGGGGACGCCGGGTGGCACGAGCACGAACGTGCCGGGCCCTACCGCGAGCTCCTCGTCCTCGACGATCACCACGACCTCGCCGTCGAGGATGTAGAAGGCGTCGTCCTCCTCGGCGTGCACGTGGAGCGGCGGCCCTTCACCCGGCTGCTTGGTGATGATCGAGAAGTTGAAGCGCGGCGTGTCGGCGGTGCGCGCGAGGAACTCGACGTTCGCGACGTGGTGCCCCTCGCCGGGCCGGACGATCAGGGCACGCTCAGCGCCCATCGAGAGCCACCGCCTCCGACACGCTGACGCCGAGGTCGCGGAGCAGCCCGTCGTGCAGCCCGTACACGAGCCCGTGGATCGTGACGTCCTGGCCCCGGGCCCATGCGTCGCAGACGACCGTCGTCTCGCAGACGTTCTCCACCTGGTCGATCACGTTCAGCTCGCACAGCCGGTCGATCCGCTCCGGCTCGGGGAGCCCCGCGAGCTCGTCCGCGTGCCGCTCGGCCACGTCGGCCACGTGACGGAGCCAGTTGTCGATCAACCCGTGCCGGGCGCCGGAGAGCGCCGCGGCCACGCCCCCGCACCCGTAGTGCCCGCAGACGATCACGTCTCGCACCTGGAGGATGTCGACGGCGTACTGGAGCACAGAGAGGAAGTTCAGGTCGGTGTGGACAACGACGTTTGCGACGTTCCTGTGCACGAAGACGTCGCCGGGCGCGAGCCCGACGATCTGGTTCGCCGGTACGCGGCTGTCGGAGCAGCCGACCCAGAGGTACGCAGGCGTCTGTCTCTCTGCGAGGTCCGTGAAGAAGGCGGGGTCCTGTGTGACCATCGCCGCCGCCCAGGCCTTGTTCCGCTCGATGAGCTCGTCGAGGAGTGGCACCGGGCGGAGGCTACCCGGGACGCTCGAGATCACGCTTCACGCCGCCTGGTGCGGACGAGGCGCCTCGCCGCTAGCGCCGAGCGCGCTGCGCGATCTGGCTGTCGGCTGGGCGGAGGAGCGTGTAGACGAGCAGCCCGATCAAGGGAACGACGAGCATGGCGATGGCCCACGCCGCCTTCGCTCCGCCGCTCAGGTCGCCGCGCCGGAAGACGTCGATCACGGCGCGCACCCAGAGGACGAGGAAGAGGACGACGGCTACAGCGACGAGAATCCGCATGGCGACGCGATCCTATGCGACCGTCGGGCGCGCGCCTGCGGGAACCGCCCGGACGACGTCGTCCACCGACGCATGGATCGCCTCGGCGATCTGCTCGAGCTCGCCCTGCGTGACGACGAACGGCGGTGAGATCTGGAGCGCGACCCCGCGGAGGAGCCTCGTGAGGACGCCCCGCTCGCGGGCGGCGAGGACGACCGATCCGCCGGCAGCTGGATGCGCCGCGAGCAGGTCGGCGTCGAGCTCGACCGCGCCCGCGAGGCCGACGCTACGGACGTCGGCGACGCCGGGCATGTCGCGGAGCGGCTCGAGCAGCTCGGCGAGGACGGGCTCGAGCTCCGCGACACGCTCGACGAGACGTTCGCGCTCGAGGATGTCGAGGTTGACGAGACCCGCGACGCATGCCCCCGGGTGCCCGGCGTACGTGCCACCGTGGACGAAGGGGGCGGCATCGTCGCGCCAGAACGGCTCCCGCACACGACCCGAGACGACGACGGCGCCGAGGGGCACGTAGCCGGAGCTGACGCCCTTCGCGCAGGTCATCAGGTCCGGTGTGAAGTCGTAGCGCTCGCACCCGAACCAGCGGCCGAGCCGTCCGAAGCCCGAGATCACCTCGTCCGCGATCAGGAGCACGGCGCGCTCGCGGCAGATCCGCTCGACCTCCGGCCAGTAGCCGTCGGGCGCGGGAATCGCGCCGCCCGCGCCGATCATCGGCTCGCCGAGGAACGCGGCCGCCCGGTCGCCGAGCTCGTCGAGCGTGCGCTCGAGATCCGCCGGGTCGTCGTGAGCGACCTCCGCCACGTCGCCGACGAGCGTCCCGTATCCGTCGCGCACCGCCGGGATCCCGGACAGGGACGTGCCGTACGCGTTCGTCCCGTGGTACGCGAAACGGCGCGAGACGATGACGGTCCGCTCGGGCTGCCCCTGGAGTGCCCAGTAGCGGCGGACGATCTTCGCGGCCGTGTCCACCGCGTCGCCGCCTCCGGTGCCGAAGAACACGGCGGCGTCGTCGACGGGGGCGAGCTCGGCCAGCCGCCGCGCGAGCTCGAGCGCCGGCTCGTTGGCGTGGTCGCCGAAGACGTGGTGCGCGGCCAGCGTCCGGAGCTGGGTCGCGACCGCGTCCGCGATCTCCCCGCGGCCGTGCCCGATGTTGCAGAACCACAGGCCTGCCGTCGCGTCCACGTACTCGTTCCCGTCGGCGTCCCACACACGAGAGCCCTCGCCCCGCGTCAGGACGAGCTCGTGGCCGTCGACCTTCCCCATGGCCGCGAACGGGTGCCAGAGACGCGTGCCACTCGACATGCGGCAAACCTAACCGCTCGCCCTGCGCCTCACGCAACCCACGCGACGAGCGGGATCTCCATCTCCTGAGGGCTCAACCCGCCGTGCTGACCGTGTAGCTGCTGCACGAAGCGACCGGGCTCGTACCAGTAGACGGCCTCCCCGTGCCGGGGCAGCACGACGACGTTCGCGAGCCGGTCTCGCAGCCGCGGCGACGGCTCGGCGAAGATGCCTTCGGCCACGAGCTCCTCGGTGGGGACGACGTCGGCCACGCCCGAGAGGCGTTCGCCGAGCACGGCGCAGACGGTGTCGACCTGCTCCGGATGTGCGTGGAGGAAGAGGTCGCGGCACGAGCCGGCGGGGGCCAGCGGCTTGCCGTCGGCGCCCGTCGCCAGGTGCCCTGCGAGCTCCGGCCACAGTTCGTTCACGTAGACCGTCCTGGCCGGGTCGACCGGGGACATGCCGTGGTCGGCGGTGACGAGCACGAGCGTTCCCGCCGGGAAGGTCGCTGCGGAGAGCGCGTCCAGCACGAGTCGTGCGCCGGCTTCTGCGAGCGGATCGTCAGGCCCGACCGCGTGCATGAGCGAGTCGAGCTCGTCGAGGTAGACGTGCGCGTAGCCCGCGCGCGCGCCGAGTGCCCCGGACGCGGCTGCGAGTGCGCCCTCCACCGTCGAGAACGGGACGACGTCCGTGCCGCGGAGCAGGGCGAGGTTCGGCGCCGAGCCCGCGATCGCCTCGGGCAGCACGACGCTGCTCGGCACCCCTGCCTCCGCCAGCTGTGCGTAGATCGACTCCGTCGGGAAGAGGGCGTCGGGATCGATCTGACCGAAGAGCGATCCGCGCATGCCGTCTCCCGCGAACGAGAAGAGGAGCGGGGTGATCAGCCGGTCGAGCGACGGCTCGTAGATGTGCCATTCGTAGATCCCGTGCTGGGCGACCGGGAGGCCGCTGTGGATCGTGGTGACCTGGGCGGTCGTCGTGGACGGGAACTGGCTCGTCAGCTGCGCGACCAGCCCGTCCGTGCGTGCCCGCTCGAACAGGCGATGGCCCGCGTGCCGTTCGAGGAACGCCCAGCCGAACGCGTCGAAGTAGACGAGCACCACGCGCTCGAAGCGCTCGGTCAGGAGCGGCTGGTCGACCGCGCGGCCGCCGGTCTCGCCCGTGAGCAGCCGCTCGAGTGTGGCCGGCAGCTGGTCGAAACACCGCGTTCCTTGCTCCGGCTTGCACCAGTCGCGCACCGGCTCAACGTACTGGCGGGCGCAGGGCCAGCGCACGCTCGTGTCGTTCTCGGGCTCACAAGACCTCGTGAAGTGCGTGGAGCGCGGATTCGAGGGCGCGTGAGGGCGGCCGCGCTGTGACAGGATCGGGCGGATGTCGTGGGCGGAGTTCACCACGCGCGACAACGGGCCGCTGATCGGGGGTCGCCGTGACGGAAGTGGGCCGCCGGTGCTCCTCCTGCACGGTGGGCCGGGCCTCGGCTTCGACTACCTGCGTGACCTCGCCGACGAGCTGGCCGAGGAGAACGACGTCGCCTGGTACCAGCAGCGCGGGCTCGAGCCGTCCGCGGGGGAAGGGCCGTACTCGGTCGCGGCGGACGTCGACGACGCCCGGCGCGTCCTCGACGCACTCGGCTGGCAGACGGCGTATGTCGTCGGCCACTCCTGGGGCGGCCATCTCGCCCTTCACGTCGCCGAGGCGATGCCAGACCGGCTCCTCGGTGTGCTCTCCGTCGATCCGCTCGGCGCTGTCGGCGACGGACGCTGGCGGGAGTTCGACGAGGAGATGTTCCGGCGGACGCCCGAGGATTCGCGCGAGCGGGCGCGCGAGATCGACGAGCTCAGCACGTCGGGCAAGGCCGACGCCGACCTGGCGCTCGAGGGGCTACGCCTCGTCTGGCCCGCGTACTTCGCGGATCCGGAGACGGCGCCGCCGATGCCCGAGTTGCGCATCGCACGCGAGCGAGGGAGCGAGATGGTGCCGTCGATCATGGCCGAGCTGCCGGCGCTCGAGGCGGGGCTGCCGGCGATACGGGTTCCGGTCGGCTTCGTCCACGGCTCGCGAAGCCCGATGCCCGTCAATGCCTCGACCGACTCGGCCGAGCGCATTCCCGGAGCGTGGGTCGACGTCATCGAGGGCGCGGGGCACCTCATCTGGTTCGAGGCTCCCGGCGCTGTTCGCACGGCGCTGCGGCGGCTCACCCGCACCATCTAGCCGAGCGTCCTTGCGGTCGCCCATACCTTGTGCTTCTATGTATCGTACTTCTAGCCATGGGCGTGCACATCGACAAGGACCTCGTCGCCGCCTCGGCGACACCGCTCGTGCTCGCGATCCTGGCGGACGGTGAGAGCTACGGCTACGCGATCCTCAAGCGCGTCCGTGCGCTGTCGGGCGGAGAGCTCGAATGGAGCGACGGGATGCTCTATCCACTGCTCCACCGCCTCGGCCGGCTCGGCTTCGTGACGACCGAGTGGCGGACGCCGCCCGAGGGTCGTCGTCGCAGGTACTACGTGATCACCGACGACGGGCTTGCGGCGCTGGCGAATCACCAGCGACAGTGGCAGACGGTCACGCGCGCGCTCAACGACGTCTGGCCGGGACCAGGCCCGCTTCTGACGGCGATCCGCGAGACCTGAGCGATGGAGAGCGTCGAGACACAGATCGCCGAGTGGCGTGCCCACGTCGCGAAGGCCCCGGCCGTCAACGGCCGCGACGTCGCCGAGCTCGAGGACCACCTCCGCAACCAGATCGACGAGCTGAGCGCAGCGGGCCTCACGTCCGACGAGGCATTCCTCGTCGCTGTGAAGCGGATGGGCGAGCTGGACGTCGTCTCGCGTGAGTTCGCGCGCGAGCACAGCGGCAGGCTCTGGAAGCAGCTCTTCGAGCCGGACGAGGAGGCGACGCTCCTCGGGGAAGGCTGGCTCGACGCGCTCGTCCTCGCCATCGCTGCGGCCGTCGCGATCCAGGTCGCGCGCCTCGCGGCAGGGTTCCCCGACGACGACCCGACGTGGCTCGCGCGGAACCTCGGTCTGCTGGTGCTGCCGTTCCTCGCGGCGTACTTCGCCCGCAGGCGACAGCTCGACGTTCGAGGGTGGCTCGCGACCGCGGCGCCGTTCGCGGTCGCGGCGGTCGTGATCAACCTCTACCCGTACGACGCGGACTCGGACACCGAGATCCTGGTGGCGCTCCACCTGCCGGTCGTGCTGTGGTTCGTGGTGGCGTTCCCGTACATGGGCGGGACGCTACGGTCGCACGAGTCGCGCATGAACTTCGTCCGCTTCACGGGCGAGTGGTTCATCTACTACGTCTTGATCGCGCTCGGCGGCGGCGTGCTGATGGGGTTGACCGCCGGAATCCTCCAGCCGACGGGAGCCGACGTCGACCGGATCGCCCAGTGGGTGATGCCGTCGGGCGCGGCCGGGGCGGTCGTCGTCGCCGCGTGGCTCGTCGAGTCGAAGCAACGGGTGATCGAGAACATGGCCCCCGTGCTCTCGATGCTCTTTACGCCGCTGTTCGCGGTGATGCTGGCGGGCGCCGCCGTCGTCTACGCGGTGACCGGGCTCGGCGACGCGTTCGATCGAGAGCTCCTGAGCGTCTTCGACGCCTTGCTGCTCGTCGTCCTCGGGCTCGTCCTCTACGGGCTCTCCGCGCGCGAGCCGTCCACCTCGCCGAGCTGGATGGACGCCGTCCAGCTGGTTGCCGTCGTCTTCGCCCTCGCGCTCGACGCGCTCGTGCTCGGAGCGATGGTCGCGCGGATCGGCGATCTCGGCTTCACGCCGAACCGGACGGCGGCGCTCGGCCTCAACCTCGTCCTCCTCGTGAACCTGGCGGGAGCGGCAGCGCTGTCCGCTCGATTCCTCCGGCGGCGCAGCACGCTCCATCGGCTGGAGCGCTGGCAGACGGCATACCTGCCGGTCTTCGCGCTCTGGGCCGCGGTGGTCGTCGTGGTGCTGCCGCCGGTGTTCGGCTTCCGCTGATCAGCGTACGAGCACGGAGCCGGCGAGCGAGACGCTGATCGCCTCGCGCCCGTCGCCGACCGTGAACGACACGAGATCGGCCGCGGGGTGCACTTCGACGTCCGTCAAGACGGACCCTGGGCGGATGCCCGCGTCGTCGAGCGCCTGGAGCCGCTCCCGGTTTCCCTCCTCGAGGCGGTCGACGCGCACCGTCGCCCCGGGCTGCGTCGCCGACAGCGCGATCAGGTCGCGAGCCGTCCTCCGCGCCTCCGCGGCGTCGATCGGACGACCGTGCGGGCAGCGATCGGGCCTCCCCAGAGCGAGCCAGAGCCGCTCCAGCGCGTCCTCGTCGAACCCGGGGGCGAGGCCCCGGGCCTCCTCGTAGCAGTCGGCGACGTCGTAGCCGAGCGTCTCGACGACGAAGCGCTCGAGAATGCGCTGCCGGCGGAGCAGGACGTCGGCGGCGCGGCGGCCGCTCGGCGTGAGCAGCACCTCCTTGCGCCTGCCGCGGGACACGAGGTCGTCCTTCTCGAGCCTTCCGATCATCTCGCCCGCGGCGGGACGGGAGACGCCGAGGATCTGCGCGACATGCGCCGCGAGGGTGGGCGCGTCGACGACCGCGCCGCACTCGACGACCCGCGCGGTCAACGCGTCGACCGCGAGCAG
>DASUZN010000248.1:0-2472 GCA_036376855.1 Gaiella sp.
CGTCTACGAGGACGACCTCGGGCAGACGTTCACGGTCGGCGACATCCCCGCCGAGCTCGCCGACGCGGCGCACGCGGGGCACCACGCCCTGATCGACGCGGTCGCAGAGCACGACGACGAGCTGATGGAGGCGTACCTCGAAGACGAGGCCTCGGTCACGCCGGAGATGATCCGCCGCGCGCTCCGCGCCGGCACGCTCGCCGACGCGCTGACGCCGGTGCTGCTCGGCTCCGCCTTCAAGAACAAGGGCGTGCAGCCGCTGCTCGACGCGGTCGTCGACTACCTCCCGAGCCCGCTCGACGTCCCGGCCGTCCAGGGCACCGACCCGAAGACGGAGGACGAGATCACACGGGCAGCCGCGGAGGACGCGCCGTTCGCCGCGCTCGTCTTCAAGGTCATGTCCGACCCGTACGTCGGCAAGCTCACCTACTTCCGCGTCTACTCGGGCCACGTCAAGGCCGGGGACCGCGTGCTGAACACGACGAACGGCCGCACCGAGCGGATCGGCCGGATCCTCCAGATGCACGCCAACCACCGCGAGGAGCGCGACGAGATCGGCGCGGGCGAGATCGCCGCGGCCGTCGGCCTCAAGCAGTCGACCACGGGCGACACGCTCGCGGTCGAGAGCGCCCCGATCGTGCTGGAGTCGATGACGTTCCCCGACCCGGTCATCTCGGTCGCGATCGAGCCGAAGACGAAGGGCGACCAGGACAAGCTCGGCCAGGGCCTCGCGCGGCTCGCCGAGGAGGATCCGACCTTCCGGGTCACGACCGACGAGGAAACCGGGCAGACGCTCATCGCAGGGATGGGCGAGCTGCACCTCGAGATCATCGTCGACCGCCTGTTGCGCGAGTTCAAGGTCGACGCCAACGTCGGTCGCCCCCAGGTCGCCTACCGCGAGACCGCGTCCCGCCCGGTCGAGAAGGTCCAGGGTCGCTTCGTGCGGCAGACCGGCGGCTCGGGTCAGTACGGCGACGTCGTCATCAACCTGATCCCGCAGCAGCCGGGCGAGGGCTACGAGTTCGCGGACAAGATCGTCGGCGGGAAGATCCCGAAGGAGTACATCAAGCCGGTCGACGAGGGCATCCAGGAGGCGCTCGGCGCCGGCGTCCTCGCGGGCTACCCCGTCGTCGACGTCAAGGTCGAGCTCATCGAGGGCTCCTACCACGATGTCGACTCGAGCGAGCGGGCGTTCAAGATCGCCGGCTCGATCGCCTTCAAGGAGGCGATGAAGCGAGCCAAGCCGAAGCTCCTCGAGCCGATGATGGCCGTCGAGGTCGTCACACCCGAGGACTACCTCGGCGACGTGATGGGCAACCTCAACGCGCGCCGCGGCCGCGTCGAGCACCTCGAGCCGCTCGGCAACTCGCAGACGATCAAGGCGAGCGTGCCGCTGTCCGAGATGTTCGGCTACGCCACCGACCTGCGGTCGATGACCCAGGGTCGCGCGACGTTCACCATGCAATTCGACCGGTACGAGGACGTGCCGGCCTCGATCGCCTCGACCATCGTCGAGTCGACCGAGACGAAATAGGCAAGCAATCGACCAGGTCTTCCCCGGAGGAAAGGAACCATGGCCAAGCAGAAGTTCGAGCGCACCAAGCCGCACGTCAACGTCGGCACGATCGGCCACATCGATCACGGTAAGACGACCCTGACCGCGGCGATCACGAAGGTGCTCTCAGAGCAGGGAACGGGGACCGCAGCGCGCGACTTCGCCTCGATCGACGCCGCTCCCGAGGAGCGCCAGCGCGGCATCACGATCAACACCGCGCACGTCGAGTACGAGACCGCCAACCGGCACTACGCGCACGTCGACTGCCCGGGCCACGCCGACTACATCAAGAACATGATCACGGGCGCCGCCCAGATGGACGGCGCGATCCTCGTCGTCTCCGCCGCCGACGGTCCCATGCCGCAGACGCGCGAGCACATCCTGCTCGCCCGCCAGGTCGAGGTGCCCGCGATGGTCGTGGCGCTCAACAAGGCCGACATGGTCGACGACCCCGAGCTGCTCGAGCTCGTCGAGATGGAGGTGCGTGAGCTCCTCTCCAAGTACGAGTTCCCCGGCGACGACATCCCGATCGTCCACGTCTCGGCGCTCAAGGCGCTCGAGGGCGACCCCGAGTGGACGGGGAAGATCCTCGAGCTCATGGAGGCGGTCGACTCCTACATCCCAGAGCCGACGCGCGACGTCGACAAGCCGTTCCTGATGCCGATCGAGGACGTCTTCACGATCACCGGCCGCGGCACCGTCGTGACCGGCCGCATCGAGCAGGGCAAGATCGAGGTCGGGAACGAGGTCGAGATCGTGGGCATCCACGAGAAGACCGAGAAGACCACGGTCACCGGCCTCGAGATGTTCCAGAAGATCCTCGACTTCGCACAGGCGGGCGACAACGCCGGCGCGCTGCTCCGCGGCGTCAAGCGCGAGGAGGTCGAGCGCGGCCAGGTGCTCGCAAAGCCGGGCTC
>DASUZN010000249.1:0-11324 GCA_036376855.1 Gaiella sp.
GGCTGGGCCTTCGACGCCTCGATCGAGGCGATCGCGCGGTTGGCGGAGACCTCGCCGTAGCCGTCGAGCGCTGCGAGCTGCTCCGCGGTCAGGCGGTAGAGGTCGGGCATCGAGCGGAGCAGGCCCTCGTCCCAGAGACGGCGCACGAACTGCTCGCCCACGCCCTCGATGTCCATCGCCGCGCTGACCCAGTGGATCAGCGTCTCGAGGCCGCGCGAGGGGCAGGCGCGGTTCGGGCAGCGGTGCATCACCTCGCCCTCGGGCTTGACGACCTCGACGCCGCAGAGCGGGCAGTGCGTCGGCATGCGGAACGGCTTCGTCCCCTTCGCGTGCTCACCGGCGGGCCCGACGACCTGGGGGATCACGTCGCCCGCGCGCTGCACGATCACGAGGTCGCGCTCGCGGATGTCCTTGCGGTTGATGTCCTCCTCGTTGTGGAGGGTCGCGTTGGACACGGTGACGCCGCCGACGTGCACGGGCTCGAGCTCGGCCCATGGGTTGAGCGCCCCGGTGCGGCCGACCCGGATGTGGATCTTCTGCAGCGTGGTCACCGCGGCGGTCGGCGCCCACTTGTAGGCACGTGCCCACCGCGGCCGGTCGTGGAGAGCGCCGAGCCTGTGCTGCTGGTCGAGGTCGTCGACCTTGATCACGATCCCGTCGATCTCGTAGTCGAGCTCCGCGCGACGTGACTCCCAGGCGCTGCACGCGTCCGCCACGGCGTCGATCGTCTCGAAGCGCTCGGCGTGCGGGTTGGTGCGGAAGCCGTGGTCCCGCAGCCAGACGAGCAGCTCCCACTGCGTCCGGGGGAACGCGCCCTCGCGGGCGCCGGCGCCGTAGACCCAGAGCGACAGCGGGCGTTCCGCCGTGACGCTCGGATCGAGCTGCCGCAGCGAGCCGGCCGCGGCGTTCCGCGGGTTCGGCGCCGGCTTCTTGCCCGCGGCGACCTGCGCGTCGTTGAAACGCGCGAACCCGGTGAGCGGGAAGTAGATCTCGCCGCGCACCTCGAGAAGCGACGGCGGCGCTTCACCGTCGTCGGTGCGCACGCGGAGCGGCACCGCCGTCACCGTGCGCAGGTTCCGCGTGACGTCCTCTCCGCGCGTGCCGTCACCGCGGGTCGCGCCGCGAACGAAGGCGCCCTGCTCGTAGACGAGCGAGACCGCGGAGCCGTCGATCTTCGGCTCGATCACGTACGCGACCGGCTCGTCCGTCCCAAGCCGCTTGCGCACGTCGGCGGCCCACTTCTCGAGCGCCTCTGCCGTCGTCACCTTCTCGAGCGAGCCCATCGGCTGGAGGTGGTCGACCTTCGTGAACCCGCCCGCGGGGGCGCCGCCGACGCGCTGCGTCGGCGAATCCTGTGTGACGAGCTCCGGATGCTCGGCCTCGAGCGCGCTGAGCTCGTCGTAGAGCACGTCGTACGCGCTGTCCGGGATCTCCGGGTCGTCGAGGACGTGATAGCGGTAGTTGTGGTGCTCGACCAGCCGCCGCAGCTCAGCCGCGCGCGCGCCCGGGTCAGAGCGCGGCATGGAGCTCTTCGGCGGTGTGGACGAGCGCGTCGGGGCCGGCGTGGAGCAGCCGCTCGTCGGGGTGGATGCCGCCCCAGCCGACCGCAATCGTGCGCACGCCCGCGGCGTTTCCGGCGCGGATGTCGAAGGGCGAGTCCCCGACGTACGCGGCATCCTCCGGAGCCGCGCCGAGCCGCCGGAGCGCCTCGACCACGGGATCGGGGTCCGGCTTGTGCCGCTCCGTGTCCTCCGCGCCGATCACGACGTCCGTCAGCTCCGCGAGGACGGGGAAGCGGTCGAGCGCGAGACCTATCGTCCGCAGCCGCTTCGCCGTCACGATCCCGAGCCTGCGGCCCTCGTCGCGAAGCACCGGGAGCAGCGCAAGCACGTCGGGGAACGCCGCGAGCGTGTCGTGCAGAGGCTCGTTGTGGGCGCGGTAGGCCTCGACGAGCTCGTCCACGCGGTCGGGATCGAGGTCGCGCATCTGGGCGATCAGTCCCGGGCCGCCGATCGCGGCACGGACGAGCTCCTCGTCGGGCTCGTGGCCGAGGACGGTCAGCGATGCGTGCTTCATCGACGCGACGATGATCGGGCCGGAGTCGATCAGCGTGCCGTCGAGATCGAAGAGGACGACGGATCTCGGCATCGCGGCGATCGTAGCCCTAGCGTGGGGGAACCCAGGGTTTCCCCACGGGCCCCCTCCTTCGGCACCCGACACAACAAGCCGCAGCCGGACCTCCCGGCCGGCAAAGCCGGCCTCCGGTCTCGACGCACTGCGCGCGGGTAATCGCACCTGCCCGAGCGGAAAGTCGCGCGTCACACTTCGGTGTCACTGTCCTCTCGCGCCTTCGTAGTCCACCCGCTCCAGGTACAGCCCCCAGGGCGGCGCCGTCGAGCCCGCCTCCGAGCGCGGCCGTCCCTCGAGGAGCGCGGCGAACGCCTGCTGCTCCAGCTCGAGCATCGTCCCGACGAGCGTCCGAACCATGTGGCGCAGGAACGACTCGGCCGTGACGGTGAAGTGGAGCTCGTCGCCGCGTCGCTCCCACGCCGCCTCGCGGATCGCACGGCGAAACACCTCGTGCCGCGTCTCGGTCGGAGTGAACGCGGTGAAGTCGTGCTCGCCGGGGAGCGTCCCAGCGCACGCCTGGAGAGCGGCGAGGTCGATCGGACGCGGCCACCAGAGCGCCCGCCTGGACCGCAGCGGCGCCCGCCCGCGCCGGGTGAGGACTACATACCGGTACGAGCGCCCCGTCGCCGAGAACCGCGCGTGAAAGCCCTCGGGCGCCTCACCCGCTCCGACGACCGCGACGTCGTTGGGCAGCGAGCTGTTCAACGCCTCGGCGAGCCGCTCGAGCGGAGGACCACCCTCGCCTTCGAGGCTGACCACCTGGCCGGTCGCGTGGACGCCCGTATCCGTCCGTCCGGCGACCGCCAGGCCGCTCCACGCCGGCAGCACGGCGTCGAGCGCCTCGCGCAGCACTCCCTCCACCGTCCGCTCGCCCGGCTGCCGCGCCCAGCCACGAAACCCCGTCCCGTCGTACTCGAGCGTCAACCTCAGTGTCGCCACGGGACCTACTCGGCGGGCTCGACCTCGAGCACGAGGCCGTCGACGGCTGTCACCACCACCTCGCCGCCCGGCGCGACCTCGGCGTCCGCCCGAGCCTCCCAGATCTCTCCGTCGAGCCTGACCTGGCCACGCGGTGAGAGCGCGCGGACGACGACGGCCGTCCTGCCGACGAGCGTCTCCGCGCCGACAGTCGCGCGCCGGCGCTTCGACCAGCGCGCGAAGAACGTGATCTCCACGACGTCGATCGCCGCTGCGGAGAGCACCGCGACGACGCCCCACGGCGAGGGCAGCACCGTGAGCGCAAGGATCACCGCGATGATCGTGAGCATGGGCGAAGGCTAGTGCCACGACGCAGGTGTCCGACTGAAGTCGGACACCACGAGAGTCGAAAGCCGTCGCCTAGGTGTCCGACTTCAGTCGGACACCTTCCACAGACCGCTAGGCCGGGGGTTCGAAGTCGACCAGCTCGAGCAGCGCCATCGCGGCTGCGTCGCCCTGGCGCGGGCCGAGCTTGATCACGCGCGTGTAGCCGCCGTTGCGCTCGGCGAAGCGCGGCGCGACGTCGGAGAAGAGCTTGTGGACGACGTCGTTCGAGCGGAGCTCGGCCATGGCGAGGCGCCGCGCGTGCAGGTCGCCTCGCTTGCCGAGCGTGATCATCTTCTCCGCGTACGGCCTGACCGCCTTGGCCTTCGCCTCGGTCGTCTCGATCCGCCCGTGCGTGATCAGCGCGCCCGCGAGGTTCGAGTAGAGCGCCTTGCGGTGCGCGGAGTCGCGCCCGAGCTTCTTGCCTGCCTTCGCGTGCCTCATGACTAGGCGGGAAGCTCCTCGCCCTTGAGCGTGAGGCCGTGGGCGGCGAGCGTCTCGCGCACCTCCTCGATCGACTTGCGACCGAAGTTGGGGATCGCGGCGAGCTCGTTCTCGGACTTCGAGGTCAGGTCGCCGATCGTCTCGATGCCGACGCGCTTGAGGCAGTTGTACGACCGGACACCGAGCTCGAGCTCCTCGATCGGGAAGTTCTCCATCCCGTGCGAGGTCGACGGAACCTCGGCCTCGGCGGCTGCCGCCGCATCGGCGAGGCCCTCGATCCGTGCCGGGTCGGCGAAGATCGCGAGCTGCTCGATGAGAAGCTCGGCCGCGCGCGCGATCGCCTCCTTCGGCTCGAGCGAGCCGTCGGTGGTGACCTCGAGCACGAGCTTGTCGTAGTCGGTGCGCTGCCCGACGCGCGACGAGTCGACCTCGTACGAGACGCGCCGCACCGGCGAGAAGATCGAGTCGATCGGGATCACGCCGATCGTCGTCTCCGGCCCGCGGTTCTGGTCGGCGGGCAGGTACCCGCGGCCGCGGCCGATCGTGAGCGTCATCTCGAGCTTGCCCTTGTCGGCGAGATGCGCGAGCTCGAGCTCCGGGTTCAGGATCTCGAGGTCGGCGGGCGCCTCGATGTCGGCGGCCGTGACGGCGCCGGCGCCCTTCTTGGAGAGGTGCACCTCGATCTCGGGCGAGTCGCCGTGCAGGCGGCAGACGAGCTCCTTGAGGTTCAGGATGATGTCGGTGACGTCCTCGCGGACGCCCGGCAGCGTCGTGAACTCGTGGGCGACGCCCTCGATCTTGACGGCGGTGACCGCCGCGCCCTCGAGCGACGAGAGCAGCACCCGCCGGAGCGAGTTGCCGAAGGTGTAGCCGAAGCCGCGGTCGAGCGGCTCGATCGTGAAGCGCCCCGAGCGCTCGTCGGCGTCCTCGGAGACGATCCTGGGCGGGGTGTCCAACAGAGAAGTACGGGTGGCCATGGGATCCTTTCGGGCGGTTCTGGCGAAAATCGGCTCGAAGCTCGCTCGGCGCGTGGGCCGGGCTACTTCGAGTACAGCTCGACGATCAGTGACTCCTGGACCGGCGTGTCGATCTCGGCGCGCTCGGGCCACTTCAGGACCTTGCCGGTGAGCCCGTCGTGGTCGGCCTGGAGCCACGGGGTGACCGCGGCGGTCAGGTCGGTCGCGTCGCGCACGATCGTCTCTGCGGGGCTTCCGGACTTGAGCGAGATGATGTCGTCGGGACGGACGCCGTAGCTCGGGATGTTCACGCGGCGGCCGTTGACCATGAAGTGGCCGTGGCGCACCAGCTGCCGCGCCTGCGCGCGGGAGCCGGCGAAGCCGAGGCGGTAGACGACGTTGTCGAGGCGGGTCTCGAGCATGCGCAGCAAGTTCTCGCCGGTCGGGCCGGTCCCACGCGACGCCTTGGCGTACGTGTTGCGGAACTGCTTCTCGAGCAGGCCGTAGTAGCGGCGCGCCTTCTGCTTCTCGCGCAGCTGCATCAGGTACTCGCTCTGCTTGATGCGACCGCGGCCGTGCTCGCCCGGCGGATACGAGCGGCGCTCGATCGCGCACTTCTCGGTGAGGCAGCGCTCGCCCTTCAGGAAGAGCTTCAGCCCCTCCCGGCGGCACTGGCGGCACTTCGCTCCGGTGTCCCTGGCCACTAGCCTCGCCTCCGCTTCTTCTGGCGGACGCCGTTGTGGGCCTGCGGTGAGACGTCCTTGACGCCGAGGATCTCGAGCCCCGCCGCCTGGAGCGAGCGGATCGCCGTCTCGCGGCCCGAGCCCGGTCCCTTGACGAACACCTCGACCTTCTGGAGGCCGTGCTCCATCCCCTTGCGGGCGGCGTTGTCGGCGGTCACCTGCGCGGCGAACGGGGTCGACTTGCGTGAGCCCTTGAACCCGGCCGAGCCGGCGGACTCCCACGCGATCACGTTCCCCTCCTTGTCGGTCAAGGACACGATCGTGTTGTTGAACGACGTCTTGATGTGCGCCTGGCCGATCGCGATGTTCTTGCGGACGCGACGGCGCGTGCGGCCGCGCGTGGCGGACTTGCGTGGGGGAGCCATCTACTTCGCCTTCTTCCCGCGGCCGACGGTCTTCTTCGGGCCCTTGCGCGTGCGCGCGTTCGTCTTCGTCCGCTGGCCGTGCACCGGGAGGTTGCGGCGGTGCCGCAGGCCGCGGTAGCAGCCGATCTCGGAGAGGCGCTTGATCGCCTGGGTGCGCTCCCGACGCAGGTCGCCCTCGACCTCGAGCTTCGCGTCGATATAGGTGCGGAGCTTGGTGACCTCGTCGTCGGTCAGGTCCTTGACCTTCTCGTTCGGGTCGAGCCCGAGCTCCTTGCAGACCTTCTGCGCGGTCGACTGCCCGATCCCGTAGATGTAGGTCAGGCCGATCTCGAGGCGCTTCTGGTTCGGGAGGTTGACGCCGGCGATGCGTGCCAAATCTCTTCTCCTAGCCCTGCCGTTGCTTGTGCCGGGGGTTCGTGCAGATCACCATCGTGCGTCCGTGCCGCTTGATCACGCGGCATCGCTCGCACATGACCTTGACCGAGGGACGGACTTTCACGTTGGGCTCCTGAGTGGGTCGGCTACTTGAGACGGAAGGTGATGCGGCCACGCGAGAGGTCGTACGGGGAGAGCTCCACCTTGACCCGGTCTCCGGGGAGGAGCCGAATGTAGTGCTTGCGCATCTTCCCGGAGATCTTGGCGAGCACGGACTGCCCACTATCGAGCTCGACACGGAACATCGTGCTCGGAAGGGCTTCGACGACCTCGCCCTCGACCTCGATCTTCTCTTCCTTGACTGCCAACCGACTCCTCGCGCAGGGTTCGCGCCCTGCCCGTTGCGGGTGTTCATGATGAGATCCGCGCGCACCCGAAGGCATCCGCGCGGGCTGCGTACTGTAGCAGACTCCCCGCGCTTGGCCCCCTCAGCGGGTTCACGTCCGGCTCAGGTCGGGCACACCCACGCGGGGGGTCAAGATCCGCGGGCCGTCCGGGAGGATCGCGACCGTGTGCTCGAAATGGGCTGCGAGGGAGCCGTCGCTCGTCGCGATCGTCCAGCCGTCCTCCGCGAGCCAGACCTCCGGCCGCCCCATCGTGATCATCGGCTCGATCGCGATCGTCATCCCTTCCGAGAGGCGCGGCCCGCGGCCGGCGTCGCCGAAGTTCGGGACGTGCGGGTCCTCGTGGTAGTGCCGGCCGACGCCGTGCCCCACCAGGCTCTTGACGACGGAGAAGCCCGCGCCCTCGACGACGACCTGGACGGCGTGGGAGATGTCGCCGATCCGATTGCCGAGCCGCGCCTCGGCGATCCCCGAAGCGAGCGCCTCCTGGCACACGTCGAGGAGCCGCTGTGACCCAGCGTCGATCGCACCGACCGCGAACGTGTACGCGCTGTCGGCGATCGCGCCGTCCAGGGTCACGCCCACGTCGATCGTCACGAGGCTGCCGTCCTCGACGACTGTCTCGTCGGGAATCCCGTGGACGACGACGTCGTCGACGGAGATGCAGATGGCGCGCGGGTACCCCTTGTAGCCCTGCGACGTCGGCACGCCGCCGCGTGCACGGACGAACTCGTCAGCGATCCTGTCGAGCTCGAGGGTCGTGACCCCTGGCTCGATCCTCTCCCCGACGTGGGCGATCGTCTCGGCGACGAGCGCGCCGGCGCGCCCGATGCGGTCGATCTCCGCCGGTCCCTTGCGGATGATCATGCGTTGTCCTCCGCAGATTCCGGATCCGCAATTGCGGATCCGGAATCGCGACGATCCCTAAAGCGGCCGCTGGCGCGGCCGGGGCCGCAATGGGACGAGAAGGACACGCAGGCCCTCACGCTGCTGCCCCCTCCTCGAGCAGGTCGAGCGCAGCCTCGATCTCCGTCGAGACCTCTTCGATCGACCGTGCTGCATGGAGCGGGACGAGCTTCCCCGTCGCGCGATAGCGCTCGACCACGGGCTCGGTCTGCTCGTGGTAGATCACAAGGCGCCGCGCGAGCCCCTCCGGGGTGTCGTCGTCGCGGCCCTCCTCGAGGGCACGGCCGCGGATCCGCTCGACCGCGAGCTCGTCGGAGAGATCGAAGAAGAGCACGGAATCGAGCGAGCGCCCGATCTCGGCCAGCATCCCGTCCAGCGCCTCCGCCTGGGCGAGGTTCCGTGGGAAGCCGTCGAGCACGAAGCCGTCGCGCGCGTCCTCGGCCGACAGGCGCTCTCGGATCAACGCCACGGTCAGGTCGTCGGGCACGAGCTCGCCGCTTGCGAGGATCGGCTCCACCCGGCGACCGAGCTCGCTGTCGTCGTCGATCGCGGCGCGGAACATGTCGCCCGTCGAGACGTGCGGGATCCCGTGGGCGGCCGAGATCCGCTTTGCCTGCGTCCCCTTGCCGGAGCCCTGCGGCCCCAGCACAAGGAGGTTCACCGAAGGAAGCCTTCGTAGTTGCGCATCATCATCTGCGACTCCATCTGGCGCATCGTGTCGAGAGCGACGCCGACGGCGATCAGCACGGACGTCCCGCCGAGCGCTCGCGCGTTCGCCTGCGAGAAGCCGCCGTACCGGATGAAGAGGCTCGGTGCGATCGCCACGGTCGCGAGGAACAGCGATCCGGGGAGCGTCAGACGGGTCAGGACCCGGTCGAGGTACTGCGCGGTCGGCGGGCCCGGACGGATCCCCGGGATGTAGCCGCCGTGCTTGCGGAGGTTGTCCGCCTGGTCGACGGGGTTGAACTGGACCGCGGTGTAGAAGAACGTGAAGATGATGATCATTCCGCCCTCGATCATCAGGTACAGCCAGTCACCCGGCTGGAAGTACGTGTTGATGAAGTCCTGCGTCTGCGGGAAGTAGGACGCGACCGTCGGCGGGAACGCGAGGATCGCCGCGGCGAAGATGACGGGGATGACGCCGGCCATGTTGACGCGCAGCGGTAGGTAGGTCGACCCGCCCGAGGTCATCCGGCGCCCGACCATCCGCTTCGCGTACTGGATCGGGATCTTCCGCTGGCCCTCCTGGACGAAGACGACGCTGGCGACGATCGCGACCGCGATCAGCGGGAAGAAGATCCGCTCCATCGGCCCACCGTTCCACCAGGCTGCGACGCCGAGCGGGAGGCCCGTCAGGATCGACGCGAAGATGAGGATCGAGATGCCGTTGCCGATCCCGCGCTTCGTGATCTGCTCGCCCATCCACATCAGCAGCACGCTGCCGACCGTCAACGTCACGATGATCAGGACCATCCGGCCTGCGTTCGCCTGGAGAATGCCCTGGTTCTTGAACAGAAAGGCGTACCCGAGCGCCTGCGCCGCGGAGAGGACGACGGTCAGGTAGCGCGTGTACTGGTTGATCTTGGCGGTGCCCGACTCGCCTTCCTTCTGCAGCTCCGAGAGCCGAGGGACGACGACGGTCATCAGCTGGAGGATGATCGACGCGGTCACGTACGGCATGATCCCGAGCGCGAAGAGGGAGAACTGCGACAGCGCGCCTCCCGAGAAGAGGTTCAGGAGGTTGAAGATCCCGCCGGTGCTCGAGAGGTACTGGTCGATCGCCTGGGAGTCGACCCCGGGTGCGGGGATCCAGGACCCGAGCCGGTACAGGGCGAGGATCATCGCCGTGAAGAGCAGCCGCTTCCGCAGCTCCGGGACGCGCCACGTGTTGGCGAGCCAGGCGAACATCGCGTCGTCACCGCGCCCGCGGCGCGGTGACTAGACCTCCTCCGCGGGCTCTTCCACGTCGGCGGCCGGCTCGTCGTCCTCTGGCGTCGCCTTCGGCTTGCGGGATCGCTTCGGGACGGCGCGCGGCACGGGCTCGCCGCGCAGCCACGTCACGGTCCCGCCGGCGGCCTCGATCTTGTCCTTCGCCGTCTTCGAGAAGCCGTGCGCGGAGACCGAGAGGGCCTTCGAGAGCTCACCGATGCCGAGGATCTTGACATCGACCGAGACCTTGCGGATCAGCCGCTTTGCCTTGAGCGCCTCCGGCGTCACCTCCGCACCGCCCTCGAAGCGCTCCTCGAGGTCGCGAAGGTTCACGGGCTGGCTGTAGGTGCGGAAGGGACCGATCGGCATCGCGTCCGCCGAGGTGTTGCCGCGGAGCTTCGGCAGCCGCATGTCGATCGGCATCTGGCCGCCCTCGAAGCCGGCCGCCATCTTGTGCGAGCCGGAGCGCGACTTCTGGCCCTTGATCCCACGGCCCGAGTAGCGGCCCTTGCCCGAGCCGAGGCCGCGGCCGACCCGCTTGCGGTCCTTCCGCGGCTGCGCCGGCGAGAGCGAATGGAGGTTGAGCTCGTCCATGGGTTACCCGTCCTTCCCGTCGACCGGCGTCACGCTGACGAGGTGGGCGACGTGCCGGAGCTGACCCTCGAGCTGCGGGCTCTCGCGGTGGTCCGCGCTCTTGCCGATCCGCCCGAGACCGAGCGCGCGGAGCGTGCCCTCGTGGCGGCGCGACTGGCCGATGTTGCTCCTGACCTGGGTGACGCGAACCGTCGTCACGCGGTCTTCTCGCTTTCGGCGGGCGCGTCGGCGACCGGCTCGGCAGCCGCCGGCTCGGGCTCCGCCGGGGCGGGCTTGAACGGCAGCACGTCCTTGATGGACTTCCCGCGCGCACGCGCCACGTCCTCGGGGCGGCGCAGCCGCTTGAGGCCGTCGACGGTCGCTCGCGCCATGTTGATCGGGTTCGTCGTGCCGAGGCTCTTCGCGAGCACGTCGCGAATCCCGGCCAGCTCGAGCACCGCACGGACGCCGCCGCCGGCGATCACGCCGGTTCCCTCGCTCGCGGGGCGCAGGACGACGCGCGCGGCGTCGAACCGGCCCGTGATCTCGTGCGTGATCGTCGCGCGGTGCTTCGGGACGGTGAAGAGGTTCTTCTTCGCGTCGTCGACGGCCTTGGAGATGGCGAGCGGGACCTCCCGCGCCTTCCCGTAGCCGACGCCGACGCGGTCGACCTCGTCGCCGATCACGACGAGCGCGGTGAACGAGAAGCGCCGGCCGCCCTTGACGACCTTCGCGACCCGGTTGATCTCGATCACGCGCTCCTTGAGCTCGCGCGACTCGGCGACTTCAGCGACACCCATCAGAACTCCAGACCTCCCTCGCGCGCGCCGTCGGCGAGCGCCTTGACGCGTCCGTGGTAGAGATAGCCGCCCCGGTCGAAGACGCACGTCTCGACGCCAGCCTTCTTCGCGTCGGCGGCGAGCGCCTTGCCGACGGCGGCGGCCTGCTCGGTCTTCGTCCCCTTGAAGGAACGCTGCGCGAGCCAGCTCGCCGAGGCGAGCGTGCGGCCGGCCTCGTCGTCGACGAGCTGGGCGAAGATGCCCTTGTTGGAGCGGAAGACGACGAGCCTCGGCCGATCGGCCGTGCCGGACACCTTGCCGCGCACCCGGCGGTGGCGCCGGAGCCGTGCCTCGCGAACCGACGTGCTCATGCGCGCTTCCCCACCTTTCGCCGCACGTGCTCGCCCTGGTAGCGGAT
>DASUZN010000250.1:0-2598 GCA_036376855.1 Gaiella sp.
CGCAGCGTCGTCGACGCGCTCCCGCGGCCGCGCTGGTGGATCGACTTCCTCACGACCGAGCCGCTCGCCTTTGCCGCGCTCGAGGCGTGGCCGGGCACCGTCGAGGAGTTCCTCGACGTGATGTTCGACCCGAGCGTCGACTACGACGACCTCGCCTGGATCAAGGAGCGGTGGCCGGGAAAGCTCGTCGTCAAGGGCGTCCAGACGCTCGAGGACGCGAAACGGCTCGCCGCCGCCGGTGTCGACGGGATCACCCTCTCGAACCACGGCGGCCGCCAGCTCGATCGCGCGCCGGTCCCCTTCCACCTTCTGCCCGACGTCGTGCGCGAGGTCGGGCGGGACACCGAAGTCCACCTCGACACCGGGATCATGAACGGTGCCGACATCGTCGCCGCGATCGCTCTCGGCGCTCGCTTCACGCTCGTCGGCCGCGCCTACCTCTACGGCCTCATGGCCGGCGGCCGAGCCGGCGTCGACCGCGCGATCGAGATCCTCTCCGGCGAGATCGTCCGCACGATGCGCCTCCTCGGTGCCCGCAGCATCGAGGAGCTCGGCCCGCACCACGTCACCCAGCTCGAGCGCCTCGTCCCCCGCCCGAAGCCCGTCGTCAGTTGAAGGCGCGGCCGCCGTTGACCCAGATGTTCTGGCCGGTCACGAAGTCGGACCCCGGCCCGAGGAGGAAGAGGAGGGCGCCGATCATGTCCTCGGGCGCCTGCGTCCGCGCGAAGATCCGCTGCGCCGCAAGGGTGTCGGCCATCTCGAGCTGCCGGTTGTCGTAGTCGCGGTCGAACGCGATGTAGTCGGGCGTCAGCGTGTTGACGCAGATCCCGTCCTCGCCCAACTCACGCGCGAGCGCCCTCGTCAGCCCGACGATCGCCGCCTTGGACGCGACGTAGTGCGCGAAACCCGGCGGAGCGGTCGGGACGGTCATCGAGGAGACGTTCACGATCTTCCCGTGCCGCTGCCGGCGCATCGCCGGCGCGACGGCGCGGGCGCAGAGCCAGGCGCCGCGGACGTTGACGTCGAACACCTTGCTCCACTCCTCGTCCTCGATCTCCTCGAACGGGCGCTTCACGATCGCGGTGTAGTAGGCCGCGTTGTTGACCAGCGCATCGATGCGGCCGAACCGCTCGAGCGCCTCCTCGGCGAGCCGCTCGGTCTGCTCGCGATCCGAGACGTCGGTGACGACCGAGAGCGCGACGGCTTCCGTCTCGCGCAGGTCGGCACCGACGACCGTCCAGCCGGCGGCGGCGAGCTCGCGGCAGTAGGTGCTCCCGAGCCCCGAAGCAGACCCCGTGACGATGACGACGCCGCTCACGCGTCCCACTCGACCGGGAGCGAGGAGAACCCGCGTGCGAAGAAGACCGGCTCACGGACAGGCTCGCCCGTTCCCGGGCGAAGCCCGGGCAGGCGCCGGAGGAGCATCGGGAGCGCCACGCGCAGCTCGAGCCGGCCGAGCGGCGCTCCGATGCAGAAGTGGATGCCTTTCCCGAACGCGAGGTGCTTGCCGATGTCGCCGCGCTCGGGGCAGTAGGCGTCGGGGTCGGCGAAGACGCATCCGTCGCGGTTCGCCGATGCGAAGTGCGCCATCACACGCGCGCCCGCAGGGATGGTCGCGCCGCCGAACTCGACCTCGCGCGTTGTGACGCGGAAGAGCCCCTGGGCGGGGGACTCGAGCCGGAGGATCTCCTCGATCGCCTTCGGCGCCAGCGTGGGGTCGAGCAGGTGCTCACGGAGCGAGGGCTCGACGAACAGGCGCTGAAGCGTGCTGCCGATCGCCCTCGTCACGGTCACATGCCCCGCCACCATCAGGTCGAGCGGCAAACCCGCGATCTCGACGACGCTGAGCGGATCGTCCGACGAGTCGTTCGCGGCGACGAGGGCCCCGAGCAGGTCGTCGGTGGGTCGGCGCTGCCTCTCCTCGACCGCGGCGACGCAGTAGCGCTGGAGCTCGACGAGCCCCCGCGCGTGCCCGGCCAGCTCGTCAGCGGGACGATCCTGCTGCAGGAGGAGCCAGTCTGTGCCCCAGTGGTGGATGCGCCCGAGGTCGTCCTCGGGGAATCCGAAGAGCTCTCCGAGCACTCTCAGCGGCAGCGGCCACGCGAACGCGTCCACGATGTCGACGCTGCCGAGACCGGCGAATCCGTCGATCAGCTCGGCGGCGATCTCCTCGATGCGCGGCTCCAGCGCCTCGATCCGCCGCGGCGTGAAGGCGCGCGCGACGAGGCCGCGGATCCGGTCGTGGAGCGGAGGGTCGACCTCGATGATGTACGGCATCTCGGGGTGCCCCCCAGCGAGGATCTCCGTCACCTCGGGCGGACGCTCGACCGTGGCCGAGGTGAGCGCACCCACCGAGGAGAACGCCCGGTGGTCCTTCAGGACTGTGAGGACGTCGTCGTGGCGCGTCACCACCCAGAGTCGCAGCTCGGGGGCGTAGAAGACCGGCTGCTCCCGCCGGGCATGCGCGAGGACGGTGAACGGATCCTCCCGCTGCTCGGCGCTCGTCGGGTCGAACGCGACCGTCGCCGGCTCGCTCACGGTGCCGCCCCAGGCACGGCTGCTCCGGCGACCGCCGAGCCCGCAAGCTCCATCGCGGCG
>DASUZN010000251.1:0-8935 GCA_036376855.1 Gaiella sp.
AATTCTCGTCCAGGAGGCCGTGTACGACGCGTTCCGCGAGAAGCTTCTGGCACGCGTCGCCGCCGGTAAGGTCGGCGACCCGGCTGACCCGGAGACCGAGGTGGGGCCGCTCGTCGGCGAGGGCGCGCGCGACGACGTCGTCGCCGCCATCGAGCGCGGGCGCGAGGAGGGCGGCACCGTGCTGACCGGAGGCGAGCGCGGCGCCGGCGAGGGGTTCCTCGTCCGGCCGACCGTCTTCGAGGACGTCGCCGACGACGCGCACCTCTCCTGCGAGGAGGTGTTCGGCCCAGTCACGTCGCTCTACCGGTTCGCCACCCTCGACGAGGCGATCGCGCGGGCAAACGCGGTCGAGTACGGACTGTCCGCGTCGATCTTCACCCGCGACCTGCACGCCGTGCAGCGCTTCTCGGAGGAGCTCCAGGCGGGAATCCTGCACGTCAACTCGCAGACGGCCGGCGCCGACGTGCACGTGCCTTTCGGGGGTCTCAAGGGGTCGGGGTACGGCCCGCACGAGCAGGGCCGCGCCGCGCTCGAGTTCTTCACCGACGCCGTGACCGTGTACCAGGACGCGCCGCTTGCGTGAGGTTGCCCCCGGGGCGTGGCTTCAGCCTCGCCCGTCCTCCTCGACCAACCGATGAGCGAACGCGTCCTCGTCACCGGCGTCCTCGGCTGCCTCGGCGCCTGGGTGGCCCGCGCGGTGCTCGCCGACGGCGACGACGTCGTCGGCTACGACCTCGGCGAGAACGCGGCGAGGCTCGACCTCGTGCTCGGAGAGGACGCCGCCCGCGTGACGCTCGTCCGCGGCGACATCACCGAGCTCGACGCGCTCGAGCGGGTGCTCGACGATCGCGAGATCACGCGCGTCGTCCATCTCGCGGCGCTCCAGGTGCCTTTTGTGCGCGCGAACCCGCCGCTCGGGATGCGGGTCAACGTCGCAGGCACCGTCAACGTCTTCGAGGCCGTGTCGAAGCGCCTCGACCGGATTCCCGGTGTCGCGTACGCGAGCTCGACCGCCGTGTACAGCGCGTCCGACCCCTCGCCCGCCCCCGAGACCGGGGGCACGCGCCCGAGCACCCTCTACGGCGTCTCCAAGCTCGCCGACGAGGGGATGGCGCGCGTCTACGCGGCCGACAACGGGCTATCCTCGATCGGCCTGCGACCCTACGTCGTCTACGGGCCGGGTCGCGACCAGGGCATGACCTCGGGGCCGACGATGGCGATGCTCGCAGCGGCGCGAGGCGAGCCCTACGCGATCGGCTACGGGGGAACCGCCCAGTACGACTTCGCGCCTGATGTCGCCCGCGCGTTCGTCATGGCCGCCGGCTCGGAGCGAGAGGGCGCCGCCGTCTACAACGCCCCCGGTGCCGCAGCACCGATGCAGGCTGTCGTCGCGGCGATCCACGCCGTCGCGCCGGGCGCCGACATCACCTGGTCCGGTGACCCGCTCCCGTTCCCGCCGGAGCTCGAGGCGGTGGGCTTCGACCGCGACGTCGGGCCCTTCCCGCGCACGCCGCTCGACGTCGGCGTCGCCGCGACGATCGAGCACTTCCGCGCGGTCGGCTGACAACCGGCTTGGGCGCACTGGGTCAGGTCGCGCGGCGCTCTCCTTCGGCCTGAGCTAGACGCAGGAAAGAAGCTCTTCCCCAAGTCCTCCACCCGGACTCGGAGGCCGCCATCGGCGCACGGCCGGGTCCTGGTCGTGGAGAACTACGGTCCCGCCAGGCATCCCGCCTGGACGGTCGACGACCGCCTGCGATTGGCCTGCAGGGGACTGACAGGGGGCCGGGTTCTACACGAACGGTCGGGACTTCACCGCTGGCCCGCGGGGCCGACCAGCGCGTCGGCTAGGTTGGATTCCCGTGAGTGCGACGCGGATCGTGGACATCGCGGCGCTTCCCGGGGCACGGGAGGCAGACGACCGTGCCGCCGAGCTCGCGTGGCGCCTGCCGCTCGAGCTCGCGCCGCTCGCGCGGATCGCGCTCGACTACCGCTGGTCGTGGGACCCGGACGGGGCGGAGCTCTTCCGCGCGCTCGACCCGCACGCCTGGGACCTGCATGCCCGCAACCCGGTGCGGCAGCTCGCCGACCTGACGCCGCACGCGGCGACGATCGCCGCGTCGCACGGCCCCACGCTCGAGCGGATCGCCCGTGTCCAGCGCGTGCTGGAGGAAGACCGGGCGCGCCCCGAGACGCCGATCGAAGGGCTCGGCGGGCCGGTCGTGTTCGTCTGCGCCGAGTTCGGCGTGCACCCGTCTCTGCCGATCTACTCCGGCGGCCTCGGCGCGCTCGCCGGCGACATTCTGAAGGCCGCGAGCGACCTCGCGCTGCCCGTGATCGGCGTCGGCCTGCTCTACCGCAAGGGGTACTTCCAGCAGCGCGTCGACCGGACGGGGCTCCAACACGAGTACTGGACGCAGATCATGCCGGAGCGGCTCCCGACCGTTCAGGTGCGCGACGAAGGCGGCGCCCCACTCACGCTCTCGTTTCCGTTCTTCGGCCGCAAGGTCGCCTTCCACGTCTGGCGCGCGGAGATCGGGCGCGTCCCGCTCTACCTCCTCGACGCGGAGCTCGAGGAGAACGACCCGCTCGACCGCTGGATCACGGCCAGGCTCTACGAGGGGAACCCGCTGACGCGGCTCGGCCAGTACGGGCTGCTCGGCCTCGGCACGGTGCGCACACTTCGTGCGCTGGGGATCGAGCCGGGCGTGCTGCACTTCAACGAGGGCCACCCGGCTCTCGCCGCGCTCGAGCTCGCTGCCGAGCAGGTGGCGGCAGGCACGCCGACCGACGACGCGCTCGCCGCCGCCCGCGACTGCTGCGTCTTCACGACACACACCCCCGTGCCGGCGGGCAACGAGACCTACGAGACGTCGTCCTTCCTCGAGGCCTTCGCCGACCTGCCGGCGCGAGTCGGCATCGACGAGGCGCGGTTCCTCGACCTTTGCCGCACGCATCCGGGAAGCGACGAGTGGCCGGGCATGACGCCGCTCGCGCTGCGGCTCTCGCGCCGCGCCAACGCCGTGAGCATGCGGCACGGCGAGGTCGCGCGCGAGATGTGGCGACCGCTCTTCGGCGCCGCGTCCGCCGACGAGGTCCCGATCACGCACGTCACGAACGGCGTTCACCTCCCGACGTTCCTCTCCCCGCCGATGCGCACGCTGCTCGATCGGCACCTGGGCGAGGACTGGCTCGCTCGAGCGTCCGATCCGGAGACGTGGGCGCCCGTCGAGGCGATTCCCGACGAGGACCTCTGGTCGGCCCGCAACGAGGCGCGCCGCCTGCTCGTCGACTACGTGAAGGTGAAGTCCGTCCAGGACCGGCTCATGCGCGGCGAGGATCCCGACGACGTGATGGCGGTCGCCGAGACGTTCGCCGAGGACACGCTGACGCTCGGCTTCGCCCGCCGGATCGCGACGTACAAGCGGTTGTTCCTGCTGACGTACGACCACGAGCGCGTGCGGCGGATGTTCGCCGACGGCCCGCCGCTGCAGATCGTCGTGGCCGGCAAGGCGCATCCGCTCGACGACAACGCGAAGCAGATGCTCGTCGACGTGTTCGGGCTCTCGCAGTCGGCCGGCATCACGTCGCGGGTCGCATTCCTCGAGAACTACGACCTCTCGGTCGCGCCGCCCATCGTCGGCGGCTGCGACGTCTGGCTCAACGTGCCGCGGCCGCCGCTCGAGGCGAGCGGGACGAGCGGGATGAAGTCCGCCGCCAACGGGGGCCTCAACCTGAGCGTGCTCGATGGCTGGTGGGTCGAGGGGTACGACGGTGAGAACGGCTGGGAGATCGACGGCGACGCGCCGGAGGGCGAGGACGAGGCGGGACAGGACGCCCGCCACGCGAACGCGCTCTACGACATCCTCGAGCAGCAGGTGATCCCGCTCTTCTCGGACCGGGACGCGGACGGGATCCCGCGCCGCTGGCTCGCGATGGTAAAGCGCTCGCTTCGCACGAACGGGCCGCGCTTCTCCGCCGCCCGAATGGTGGAGGAGTACGCAAGCCGAATCTATCCGCCGGCGTAATCGCCCACCGGCGCCGCGCGAGCCGTGCGCGGCAGCAGGTTGACGAGGACGACGAGCAGGCACGCGAAGCCGGCGCACACCCAGAGGACGGCGTCGAACGACCCGGTCACGTCACGCACCGCGCCGAGCACGAACGGCGCGACCGCGGCGATCGTGTAGCCGCCGCCGAGCATCAGCCCGACGAGGGCGCCGACCCGCTCGCGCGTCGACTCGAAGTCGAGCGGGAGAGTCATCACGAGCGCGAACGCGCCACCCTGGGCGATGCCTGCAAGCAGGGCCCAGGCATAGGCGGCGCCCGGCAGGGCGACGAGGCCGATCGCGCCCACCGCGAAGAACAGCGTCACGCCGGCGAGCCACGGCCGCCTGCCGCCGTGACGGTCGGAGAGCCACGGGATCAGGAAGGAGCAGGGGATCGCGGTCAGGTTCATCGCCGCGAGCAGCAACCCGGCCGAGCTGTCGCTCCAGCCGCGCTCGCCGTAGGCGTCGGGGAGCCACGCGTTGAGCCCGTAGTAGGCAGAGCCCATCGCCCCGAAGATGGCGACCAGCAGCCACGCCGTGCGCGACCGCCACGGCAGGCGTGGGAAGAGCCTGCCCGGGCGGCGGACGTGCACCTCTCCCCCTCGCTCGAGCACCGCCCACGCGACCGCAATCACGCACGCGACGGCGGACAGCGCGATCAGCGCGCCGCGCCAACCGCCGAGAACGCCCGCCAGCGGAACCGCGATCGCGGCGGTGACGGTCGAGCCGATCTGGATTCCCGTCGTGTAGACACCCGTGCCGGTCGCGGGCCGCTCCGGCACCGTTTCGCGGACTGCAAGGGGCGCGAGCGCGTTGCCGAGGCCCATGCCGATGCCCACGCCCCACGTGAGCAGCACGACGAGCGCCGCGCTCGGCGCGAGCGCGCGGAGCACGCCGAACGTCCCGATCAGCGCGAGGCCGATCGTCATCGCGCGACGCGTCCCGAGCCGCGCGGAGAGGTAGGCGGCGACCGGGGCAAAAAGCCCCATGCAGAGCACCGGAATAGTGCCGAGCAGCCCGACGAGGGCATGCGACGCGTCGAGATCGCCCTGGATCTCGTCGATCAGCGGCCCGACACCGACGATCTGGGGCCGCAGCGCCAGGGCGGCGAGAAACAGCCCCGCGAGTGCGGCGGAACGCGAGCGGTGCGTCAGCGCCCCGCGGCCTTCGCGCGCCGCCGGGCGATACGACCGAACTCCTCGACGTGCTTGCGCGCCTCACGGCCGGCCGCGCCAGGCTGGCCCGCACGAATCGCGTCGAGGATGGGGACGTGCTTCTCGGCCGCGTCGTGCGGTTCGACGTACGTCCCGTAGAGCGAGATCGTGATCCGTCCCTCGACGCCGAGCGACTTCCAGCACTGCTCGAGCACGGGGTTCCCCGCCGCCTCGACCATCTCGCGGTGGAACGCGATGTCGTGCTGGACGAGCGCGCTCAGGTCGCCTACCCTCGCCGCCGCCCGCATTGCGTCGAGCTCGCGTTCGAGCACCGCCACGTCGCCGTCGAGCCGCTTCGTCGCCAGCTTCCCGGCGAGCTCCTCGAGCGCGGCGCGCACCGGATAGACCTCCACGAGCTCGTCGTCGCCGAAGGCGCGGACGCGCGCGCCGCGGAACGGCTCGGACTCGACCATCCGGAGCAGCTCGAGGTCCCGCAGGGCCTCACGAACCGGCGCCTGGCTCGTCCCGAGCTCGCTGGCGATGCGGGTCTCGACGAGCCGCTCGCCGGGCTTGAGCTCGCCGCTGACGATGCGCTGGAGCAGGACGTCCTTCACCTGCTCTCGGAGAACGGTTCTCTCGATCATCGTCTCCCCGGCGCCTGCTTCCCGGCCTCAGCCCTCCGCCACGACCGGGTTCGTCAGCGAGCCGACGCCGTCGATCTCGATCGTGATCTCGTCACCCGCCTGGAGCAGCCGCTGCGGGTCGCGGAACACGCCGACACCGGCAGGCGTGCCGGTCAAGATGAGGTCGCCGGCCTCGAGCGTCGACGTCCGCGACACGTAACTGATCACCTCGTCGATCCCGAAGATCAGGTTCGAGGTCGACGAGTCCTGCATTGTCTCGCCGTTCAGGATCGCGCGGATCCCGAGCGCGTGCGGGTCGGGCACGTCGGCGGCGGCGACGAGCGGCCCGACGGGGCAGAACGTGTCGGGCGACTTGCCGCGTGTCCACTGGCCGTCGGCGAACTGGAGGTCGCGGGCCGAGACGTCATTCGCGACGACGTAGCCTGCGACCGCCTCGAGCGCGTTCTCCCGGGAGACGTTCCTGACCGTCGTGCCCATCACGACGCCGAGCTCGGCCTCGTAGTCGCACTTCGTCACCGTCGACGGAATCACGATCGGCTCGCCGGGGCCGACCAGCGAGGTGGTGAACTTGGCAAAGAGGAGCGGCGCCGCGGGGAGCTCCACACCCTGCTCCTCGGCGTGGTCCTTGTAGTTGAGCCCGACGCAGACGATCTTGCCGGGACGGGGGATGGGAAGGCTCATGCGCGGACCCTATCCCATGCAGATCATCGATGATCGATGCTTTGCGAACCGGCGCCAGTAGGATCGCGTCGATGGCGCTTCCGCCCGGATTCGTCGACGAGCTCGCCGCCGTGATCGGCGAGACGTACGTGCTCACGGCGGCCGAGGACCTCGCGACCTACGACTGCGACGGGCTCACCGGCTGGCGCGCGCGACCCGCGAGCGTGGTGCTTCCGGGGTCGGCCGAGGACGTGCAGGGAGTGCTCCGGCTGTGCGCGCGGGAGGGGGTGCCCTTCGTCGCGCGAGGGGCCGGGACCGGCCTCTCCGGTGGCGCGCTCCCCGTCGCCGACGGGGTCGTCGTCTCCCTCACGCGGATGTGCCGGATCCTCGAGATCGACCTCGAGAGCGAGCGCGTGGTGGTCGAGCCGGGCGTCGCCAACCTCGACGTGACCCGCGCCGTCGCAGCGGAGGGGTACTTCTACGCCCCCGACCCGTCGAGCCAGCAGGTCTGCACGATCGGCGGCAATGTCGCGGAGAACTCGGGCGGCGCGCACTGCCTCAAGCACGGCTTCACGGTCAACCACGTCACGGGCGCGAAGGTCGTCCTCCCCGACGGCGAGCTGCTCTCACTCGGCGGCAAGGCGATCGACGGCGACGACGGGCCCGACCTCCTCGGCGTCGTGATCGGCTCGGAGGGCACGCTCGGCATCGCGGTCGAGCTGACGCTCCGGATCGTCCGCGCGCCCGAAGAGGTCGTGACGCAGCTCGCCGGGTTCCGCTCGATCGAGGAGGCGGGCGACGCCGTCTCCCGGATCGTGGCGGCGGGGATCCTCCCCTCCGCGATGGAGATCATGGACCGCTTCACGATCCAGGCCGCCGAGGCCGCCTACCACCCCGGGTACCCGGACGGGGCCGGCTCCGTGCTGCTCGTGGAAACGGACGGCGTCGCGGCGCAGGTCGAGGCGGACGTCGCCGCGGTCGACGCGATCTGCCGCGAGGCCGCCGCGTTCGAGATCCGCACTGCACGCGACGCCGAAGAGCGGGCGCTGCTCTGGAAGGGCCGCAAGGGCGCCTTCGCGGCCATGGGCCGCGTGTCGCCCGACTACTACGTGCAGGACGGCGTCGTCCCGCGCACGAAGCTTCCGGCGGTGCTGCGGCGGATCGACGAGCTCTCGGCCGAGCACGGGCTTCGCGTCGGCAACGTCTTCCACGCGGGCGACGGGAACCTCCATCCGCTGGTGCTCTACGACTCGGCCGTCGAGGGCGACTATGGGCGCGCGAAGGCGCTCGCAGACGCGATTCTCGTCGCCTGCGTCGACGCGGGCGGATCGCTGACGGGCGAGCACGGGATCGGCGTCGACAAGGCCTGCGCGATGCCGTCGATGTTCTCCGAGCGCGACCTCGAGACGTTCGAGCGCGTCCGCCGCGCGTTCGACCCCGACGGGATCGCCAACCCGGGCAAGGCATTCCCCACGCCGCGCCTCTGCGGCGAGGTTCCAGGCCCGTATCGCGCCCATGCGCTCGAGCGCCTCGGGCTCGCGGAGCGCCTCTGATGCGGCCCGGCACGATCGACGAAGCAGCAGCGTTCGTCGCCGAGGCGTCGGTGTCGGGCCGGCGCATTCGGATCGGGGAGGATCTCCTCACCGATGGCCTCGATCGCATCCTCGAGCACGAGGCCGGCGATCTCACCTGCACGGTCGAGGCCGGTATCAGGCTTTCGGCGCTGCAGGAGGCACTCGCCCCCGCCGGCCAGCGGCTCTCTCTCGACCCGCCCGGCGACCCCACCGTCGGCGCGTGCCTGGCAGCACGCCTCTCCGGGCCGCTCTCGCACCGCTTCGGTACGCCGCGCGACCTCGTCCTCGGGGTGACGCTCGTGCTCGGCGACGGAACGGTCGCGAGCTCGGGCGGCAAGGTGGTGAAGAACGTCGCCGGCTACGACCTCGGGAAGCTCGTCTGCGGCTCGGAGGGACGGCTGGCGCTCATCGCGCGCGTGTCGCTCCGCCTCCATCCGCTCCCGGCCGCCGCGGCGACGCTCGTGGTCGAGACCGGTGATCCGGCCGGCGTCGTGCGCGAGTTGCGGCGGTCGCAGCTCCAGCCGAGCGCCCTCGACGTCCACCATCCGGGCCGCGTGGCGGTGCTCTTCGAAGGACGAGAGAGCGCCGTCGCCGCGCAAACGGACGCCGCACGCGCGCTCGTCGGCGGTGCTCCCGGAGATGCGAGCGTCTGGGACGACGCACGCGTGCGCCAGGCTCGCGCGCTCGGGCGCCTCGTGTTCGCGCCCGGAGATCTCGGCAACGTCCTCTCGACGCTCCCCGAGGCGGTCGTTCGTCCCGCGGCGGGGAGCGCGTACGTGCCGCACCGTGTCGGCGGCGTCCCGCCGGCGGCCGCGCGCCGCCTCCACCGCGCCCTGAAGACGCGACTCGACCCGGGGGGT
>DASUZN010000252.1:0-2247 GCA_036376855.1 Gaiella sp.
GCTCGCCTGGGGCACCGACCACCACTTCGTCTACATCGACATTGCCGGCACCGGGCTGCTCGTCGGCGAGGCGGAGCGGCAGGGCAAGGTCGTCGTCTCGACCGAGCTCGGCGGCGGGGGGCACGTCACCGCGGCGACGCACCGGATCGCGCAATCGGGCCTCGCGAACGTGCTGCGGCACGTCGGCGTGCTGCGCGGCGAGGTGACGACGCGGGACGTCCCCGGGATCGTCGGCCGCGCGACCGACGTCGAGAACTACCTGCTCGCGCCGGAGAGCGGTCTCTGGGAGACGTTCGTCGACCTCGGCGAGCGCGTCGCCGCGGGCCAGCCGGTCGGCCAGATCCACTTCCTCGAGCGACCCGATCGTGAGCCCGCGGTAGTCCATGCACAAAACGACGGGATCGTCTTCGTCGTGCGCGCGATTGCGACGACCGACCAGGGCGACAACGTTGCGGTGATCGCGCGCGAGGCCACCGTCGAGGAGCTCTACTGACCGATGGAGCGCTGCACCGTCGCGGCCACGCAGGTCGACACCAGCTGTCTCGACATCGACCGCAACCTCGAGGTCCACGCGCGGCTGATCGCCGAGACCGCCGCCGCGGGATGCGATCTCGTCGTCTTCCCGGAGGGGTCGGTCACGGGCGCGAATGGCAGCGACAACGTCGTGCGGCACGCGGAGCCGAGCGACGGGCGCATCTACCGCACGCTCCAGGCCGATGCTGCACGGCACGGGATCGTCGTCTCGTACGGCTTCTGCGAGCTGCACCGCGGGACGCACTACAACACGTCGGCGCTCGTCGGCCCCGACGGCCTCCTCGGGCTCCAGCGAAAGGTGCACGCGTCGTACGACGAGTTCTTCCGCTTCCGCCAGGCATACGAGTGGACGGTGGTCGACCTCGGCTTCTGCAAGGTCGGGACGGCGATCTGCCACGACAGCGACTTCTTCGAGAGCTGGCGTATCCTCGCGCTCCGAGGCGCGGACGTGATCCTCCTGCCGCACGCGAACCGAACCATGCCGGCGGGCGGAGGCGAGCTGACCTTCGACGGGCGCGGGCGCGAGGAGACGGACGAGAGCCTGTTGCGCGCGCAGCGCGAGCTGCTCGACGAGCGTCCGTGGCCGCCCCGGCTGCACGACGTCCTCGCGCGCGACAACGGCGTCTTCGCCGTGTTCTCCGACCAGGTCGGGTTCGACGGGCACTCGAGTCACGTCGGCGGCGCGTACGTGCTGGGACCCGACGGGTCGATGCTGGCCAGGTCCGAGCCGGCCGTGGGCAACGCCTGGATCTCGGCGGAGCTCGACCCGGAGCTCGTGGCCCGCGCGCGCGAGAACCCCTGGTTCGCGCTCAAGAAGCGCCGCCCGGAGGCGTACGGCGAGCTGACGTCCCTACAGTGAGCGACCGGAGAGGAGCCCGCGGATGAGCACGTTCCAGGCAGGAGTCGCACGCGTCGACATCACGCCGCCGCTCGGGCTCCCGGTCGGCTGCTGGGCAGCGCGTCGCTGCCTCGCGCGCGGCGCACGGGAGCCGCTCGTCGCACAGGCGCTCGTGCTCTCGGACGGGGAGCGCACCGCGGCGCTCGTGACGATGGACCTCGTCTTCGCCGGACGCGACCTGACGGACGTCGTCCGCGCGCGCGTTCGGGAGCTGACCGGGATCCCTCCCGAGGCGGTGCTCGTCCACGCGACGCACAACCACAGCGCGCCGAGCCTCTCGCGCGGGTCGGGCGTCGCCGGTCTCCAGGACGCCTCGGGGTTCGAGGCCTACACCGCGGTTCTGCCGGACGTCGTCTCGGGCGCCGTGTTCGCCGCACACCGGCGGCTTCGGCCGGCACGCGTCGGCGCGGCCGTGACGCGCGCGCCGGGGCTCAGCGTCAATCGGGTGCAGCGCGAGAGGGCCGTCGACGACGCGGTGACGGTCATCCGCGTCGACGACGCCGGCGGCGCGCCGCTCGCCTCGGTCGTCGACTTCACCGCGCATCCGATCACGGTCGGCGGGATCACCACGGAGTGGGACGCCGAGTACCCAGGCCCGCTGCGCGCCGCCGTCGAGGCCGAGCTCCCGGGTGTCGAGTGCCTGTTCGTCCAGGGCTGTGCAGGCGACGTCGCGCCGTTCGACGACTGGTGGTTCGGCAACCGGGAGGCGAGCCGGCACTCCTACGAACGCCGCGACTGGCTCGGCGCGAAGCTCGCCGAGGCGGCACTCGAGGCGCACGCCCGAGCGGAGACGTCGTCCGACACGCGTGTCGCCG
>DASUZN010000253.1:0-2598 GCA_036376855.1 Gaiella sp.
GAGCTCGTCAAGGTCACGATCGACGATCGCGAGATCGACGTCGCGAAGGGCACCGGCCTCGTGGAGACGGCGGAGGCGGCAGGGATCGAGATTCCGGTCTTCTGCTACGAGCCGCGGCTCGGCCCGCCCGTCGGCGCGTGCCGGATGTGCCTCGTCGAGGTCGAGGGGCTCCCGAAGCTCCAGGCCGGCTGCACGCTCACCGCGCAGGACGGCATGGTCGTGCGCACCGCGGCGACCTCGAAGCGGGCGGCCGAGGGGCAGCACGGGACGCTCGAGTTCATCCTCGTCAACCACCCGCTCGACTGCCCCGTCTGCGACAAGGGCGGCGAGTGCCCGCTGCAGGACCTGACGTTCCGCTACGGGCCCGGCTCGACCCGCATGACCTTCGCGAAGCTGACCTTCGACAAGCCGATCCCGGTCTCGCCGCTGATCGCCCTCGATCGCGAGCGCTGCATCCTCTGCTACCGCTGCACACGGTTCTCGAGCGACGTGGCCGAGGACGACCAGCTGATCGCGCGGAACCGCGGCGCGTACTCCGAGATCGCCACGTTCGGCGAGGATCCGTACCGCGCGCCGTTCTCCGGCAACGTGATCGAGCTCTGCCCCGTCGGCGCGCTGACCTCGACGCAGTACCGGTTCGAGGCTCGTCCGTGGGAGATCCAGGACGTGCCGACGGTGTGCGGCCTCTGTCCCGCGGGCTGCAACATCCGCGCGACGACGCGCGAGGGCGCGGTCAAGCGCGTCCAGTCGCGCAACCACCCCGAGATCGACGGCGGCTGGCTCTGCGACAAGGGGCGCTTCACGTACCCGCACCTCCGCGCCGAGGACCGCGTCCGCGAGCCGCTCCAGCGCGGGCCGCTCGGGCTCGAGCCGGTCGCCTGGGACGCCGCGCTCGACCGCGCCGAGGAGCTGTTGCGCGGTGGGCGGGGAACAATCGTGACGGCGCTCTCCGGCTCGGAGACGAACGAGATCGCATACGGCCTCGGCGTCCTGCTGCGGCGCGGGCTCGGCGCGCACTCCGCCGTGCTGGACGAGTCGACCTCCGCCGCTCTCGACGCATTCCGGGCGCCGCTCTCGACGATCGGCGACGCGGAGCTCGTCGTGATCGTGGGCGACGACGACGTCGTCGATCGCGCGCCGATCGTCGATCTGTGGCTGAAGAGGGCGCGGCGCGCGGGCGCCGAGATCGTGACCGTCGGTGCTCGCGGGTCGGTGACGGCGCCGCCGGGCGGCGCCGCCGACGCGCTGCGGGAGCTCGTCGACCCGGCGCACGAGCTCGGCAAGCGGCTGCGCGCGTCGGATCGCGCGGTGCTCGTCTGGTCGGGCTTCGGCGGGGGCGGCGGCGCGCGGCTCGCCGAGGCGGCCCACGAGCTCGGCTTCGACGACAAGCCCGGCTGCGCCGCGTTTCACCTTCCCGCGACCCCGAATCCGCGCGGCGTCTCGGAGGCGTGGGCCGCAGCCGCAGACGGCGACGAGTCCAATCCGGAGCCGATCCGCCTGCTCGTGGTGTCCGGGGACGAGGCGGCGGGCTCGCCGGGCGTCAGGGCGCTCGCCGAGCAGGCCGACACCGTGATCGCGATCACCATGTTCCACTCGCTCGCGGTCGGCTGGGCCGACCTCGTCCTCCCCGCAACCGCGTCGCTCGAGCGCGAGGGGACCTCGATGAACCTCGAGGGGCGGCTGCAGCGGCTCCGGCGCGCGGTGATCCCGCCCGTCCCGGACGAGCTCGCATGGCTGTCGAAGCTGGCCGCCCGCTTCGACGTCGAACTCTCGCCCCATGCCGCGGTCGTCTTCGAGGAGCTCTCGGAGCGGGTCTACGGCGGCCTGCGCCTCGAGCAGCTCGGCGAGCACGCCGCGCTTCCCGCGCGCGCGGCCTACGCGGCGCCCGAGCCCTCACGCGCCACCGGCGCGGAAGCGGCCCAGCGGGCGGAGGGACATTTCGTCGGCACGCTCCGCCTGCTCCGGTACACGCCGCTGTTCTCGGGGCACCAGGTGGAGCGCGTCGCCGAGCTCCAGTTCCAGCGCCCGGACGAGGAGGTCGCGCTCTCGGGCGGCGACGCCGACCGGCGCGGCATCTCGACCGGAGACCTCGTCACGGTTCGCTCGAACGGCACCTCCGTCGAGCTCCGCGCGCGCGTCGACCGCAGGCTCGTGGAGGGGGTCGCGCGCGTCGCCGACGAGCACGCCTCCGACCTCCACGCCGAGGTCGAGGTGGTGAAGGCATGAGCCGTAGGCTTGACGGAGGCTCCAATGAGCGGAGGCGCCGGCTTTGCCGGCGCCGGGAGCGGGCATGAGCTGGCTCTTCCTCGCGAGCGGCTCGAACGGCGAGCCGTGGTGGATCGCGCTGATCAAGGCCGCGATCGTCATCAACCTCGTCCTGTTCGGCTTCGCCTACCTGACGCTGATCGAGCGCAAGGTCATGGGCCGGATGCAGCTCCGCTACGGGCCGAACCGCGTCGGCCCGTTCGGGACGCTGCAGCCGATCGCCGACCTCGTCAAGCTGATTCGCAAGGAGAGCTTCTTCCCGGCCGCGGCGATCGACGTGCTCTACATCCTGGGGCCGTTCCTCGCCGCGTTCACGGCGATGACGACCTTCTC
>DASUZN010000254.1:0-8901 GCA_036376855.1 Gaiella sp.
GTATCGCCGTACGCATGTGGTCGTCGGTCGCGATGCCCGCGCGGGGGTCGGTGGGGACGCCGATCTCGTCCAGCCCGAGGTCCTTGACCCGAGGCGCCCGGCCGACCGAGACGAGCATCAGGTCCGCTTGCACCGTCTCGCCGTCGCCGAAGTGGACGGTCAGCTGCGAGCCGTCGTCGTCGACCTTCGTGCACTGCTTTCCGAGCTGGAGCGAGATGCCGCGCTTGCGGAAGGCCTTCTCGAGCTCCTTGGCCGCATCCTCGTCCTCGGTCGGGACGAGGTGCGGCAGCATCTCGATGATCGTCACCTCGGTGTCGAAGCGGTTGAAGATCGACGCGAACTCGCAGCCGATGATCCCACCGCCGAGGACGACGAGGCGCGGCGGGACCTCCGTCTGGGAGAGAAGCCCGGTCGAGTCGACGCAGCGCGGCGAGTCGAGCCCCGGAATCGGCGGCCGGATCGGGAACGAGCCGGTGGCGACGATCGCGCTCTTGAAGTTCACGTCCTCCCCGCCTTGGACCGCGATCGTGTTCGCGCCGGTGAACGTCCCCTTGCCGTTGACCCACTCGACGCCGTTCGCCTTGAAGAGCGAGGCGACACCGCCGGTCATCTGGTCGACGACGGCGTCCTTCCACGAGGCGACCGTGACGAAGTCGAGCGACGGGTCGGCGGTGCGGACGCCGAGCTTCGCGAACGTCTCGCGCGCTTCGTGGAAGGCGTGCGCGCTCTGCACCCATGCCTTGGTCGGGATGCACCCGACCCGGAGGCAGGTGCCACCCAGCTTCGGCTCGGCTTCGATGCACGCGACCTTGCCGCCGAGCTGCGCGGCGCGGATCGCCGCCGTGTAGCCGGCCGGCCCGCCTCCGAGAACTGCGACGTCGACATCCATGGCGGGAACCCTAGACGCTTGGGTCTGATACGAGCTGCGCCAGCATCGTGACCGAGTCGTCGTCCTCCGAGACCCGCTGGAAGCCGTAGCGCTCGTAGAGCTCGATCGCGCCCGCGTTGGCGCGGTCGACGCTCAGTGAGAGCGTGGGATAGCCGTCGGCGCGCGCCCGCTCGAGGAGCGCGTTCAGCAGGGCCGTCCCGACGCCCTTGCCGCGCGCGTTCGGCACGACCGCGATCGCAAGCTCGGGCGTGCGCTCGTCGACGAACCCGAAGCCCGGACGCTCACGGTCGAAGAGCCGGTACCAGGCCGCGCCGACGGGGAATCCCCGATCGAGGGCGACCACGACGGTGTCGCCGTTCCGTCCCCAAGCCTTGACGTAGAGAGCGACGGGGCCAGGCCCCGTGTCGGGCGCGCGCTCCTTCCAGTAGTAGGCGTGGTGGAGCATGTCGCGGAGGAAGCGCACGTCCTGCGCGCCACCCCGCCGAACGACGATTGGCGACGTCGCGGCGGATTCGTCCGCGCTCACAGCGCCAGCGCGGGCTGCTCGATCAGCGCGACGAGCGTCTGCAGGAACTGCGCCCCGTCCGCGCCGTCGATGGCGCGGTGGTCGCAGGTCAGCATCATCCGGAGGATCGGGGCGATCTCGAGCTCGCCGTCCGTCACGACCGGCTCCTCCTTCACCGCGCCGACCGCGAGGATCGCGACCTGCGGCGGGTTCAGCACAGCCGTGAACTGCTCGACGCCGAACATTCCGAGGTTCGAGATCGTGAAGGTCCCGCCCTCCATGTCCTGCAGCGTGAGCTTCGAGTCGCGGGCGCGGCCGACGAGGTCGGCGCGTGCGCGGGCGATCTCCTGCACCGTCCGGCGATCGGCGTCGCGGATCACCGGGACGACGAGCCCCTGCGGCGCCGCGACGGCGATGCCGACGTGCGCGTTCGGATGCCGCTGGATCTCCTCACCCGTGAAGGTCGCGTTGACGGGGATGTGGCGCATCAGCGCCGCACCGGCGAGCTTGACGAGGACGTCGTTGACCGTCGGCTTCGCGTCGCCCTCCGCCAGGCGCTCGACGAGCTGCTCCCGTAGCGCGAGCACCTCCGTCATGTCGGCCGAGACGCCGAGCTGGAACACCGGGGCGCTCCACGCCTCGGTGAGCCGCCGCGCGATCGTCTTGCGGATCGACGTGAGCGGGACGACCTCGACCTCGCCGGATGGGAGAGCCGCGGGTGCGGCCGACGGGGCCGCGGACGCGGCGGCGCCTCCGGCGGCGGCCCGCTCGACGTCGTCGGCGAGGATCCGCCCCTCCGGGCCTGTCCCCTGGAGTGACGCGAGGTCGACGCCACGCTCGCGTGCCATCCGCCGCGCCAACGGGGATGCCTTGAGTCGTCCCGGGGCCGCAGCGGGGCGGCCGTCGGTGGCCTGGGCCGCAGCAGAGGCCGGTGGCGCGGCCGGCTCGGGCTCCCGTGCGGCGTCGGGCGCCGGTTCGGCCGGGGTCTCCGCAGGCGCCTCCGCGGCGCCGTCCGACTCGATCACCGCAACGGTCGCGCCCACCTCGACGTCGCCCTCGGGCACGACGATCTTGGTCAGCACACCGGCGATCTCGGACTCCACCTCCTGGGTGACCTTGTCCGTGTCGAGCTCGTAGAGCGGCTCGCCCTTGGCAACAGGCTCGCCCTCCGACTTGAGCCAGCGCACGATCACGCCGGACTCCATGCCCTGGCCGAGCCGCGGAAGCTTGACGTCGGTCGCCATCAGCGGAGCCGGCGTGGCTCGACGGCAAAGGTCGTCGCTGCGCGCGGCTCTCCTCCGACCCGGATCACGGGGTCATTATGCTGACCGCCGTGAAGCTGGTGGATCAGTGGGCGGCGCTCGAACGGCGGCTTCCGATCGACTGGGAGACCATCGACCTCCGGCTCAGCACCGAGCAGGCCGACGAGATCGGCGAGGCGGCCCGCGTGCTCGGGCCGATGAACGTCGGGCGTGTCGGCGACCAGCTCGCGGTCACCGTGCGGCGAGCCGGCGGCGCCTCGGGGCCAGAGGCGGCGCGCAGGCTCTTCGGACGGCTCGACGAGGCGCGGATCTGGTGCCTCCTCGAACAGGACGGCGTCGGCGTCCGAGAGCCCGACGCCGCGACGTCGGCAGCGGTGGGCCAGGCGGCGCCGGTCGCCGAGGCGTGGGACGCCGCTCTGGCCGAGCTTCCGTCGGGCTGGAGCGACCTGCTCTGCAGCCTCGAGCTCATGTCGAGCGACCTACTGCCCCGCGCCGCGCTCCTCTGCGCGCCGATCAACCCGACGCGCGACCGCAATGCCGTGGCGTTCACGTTCCGCTGCGCCAGCCGCGAGGGCTACGGCGTCTCGCCGGTCATGGCGCGGCGGTGCTTCGAGCGCCTCGACGCCGAGGGCATCGAGGGTGAGGTGTCCGTGCTGCGGGTCGTCTCGGACACGGACAACGTCGCGACGCAGGGTCCCGTCTGGTACGTCGGCGGGAAAGTCCTCTAGCCGCGCAGCTCGGCGCCGAAGCGGTCCCGCAGAGCATCGACGACCCGCGCCCGTGCCGTGTCGGCCTCTTCGTCCGTGAGCGTCCGGTCGGACGCCTGGAAGACGAGGTGCACGGCGACGGACTTGCGTCCCTCGCGAACCTGGTCGCCGTGGTAGACGTCGAAGACGTGTGCGTCCCGTAGCTCGGCGCCACCCGCTTCCCGCGCGATGGCGACAACCGAGCCGGCCTCGACGTCCTCGTCGACGACGATCGCGACGTCCTGCCGGACTGCGGGGTACGTGATCACGTCCTCGTAGAGGATCCGCTCCGGGCGGGGCGCCATCAGCCGCGCGACGTCCAGCTCGAATGCGCCCCACTCCCCGTCGAGCAGCGTCGGATGGAGCTCGCCGAGCCAGCCCGCGTCCGTCTCGGCCGCTTTGCCTGGATGGAGGTGCGGGAGCGTCGTGCGGCGCATCTCGAGCGGGAGGTGGAACGTCCCGTAGATCGCCTCGATCGCGACGCGGGCCGCAGCGAACCCGCCCTCCGCGATCCCCCCGAGGTACCAGCGTTCGTCGGGCAGGTGCTCGTCGGACGGGAGGTAGACCCGCGCCATCTCGAAGAGCCGGATGCCCGAGTTGCCGGCGTCGACGTTCACGCGCGCAGCCTCGACCAGGCCGTGCAGCAGCGTCGTGCGCAGCACCGCGTGCTCACCGCTCATCGGGTCGGGCAGGCGCAGTGCCTCCGGGTCGGGGTCGGCGGGAACGAGGCTCCACGTGTAGGCCTCGGAATACCCGGCGCCGACGAGCACGTCCTCGAGCGCCCGCCGGAACCGCTGCTCTGCCGACAGGTGGCCGACGACCGAGCGGCGGAGCGGCATCGTCTTCGGCACCCGGTCGAGGACGACCCGTGCCACCTCCTCGACGACGTCGATCTCGCGCGTCACGTCGCGCGCGCGGAAGGTCGGCACGGTCACCTGCCACGTGCCGTCGACCTGGAAGTCGAGCCGCTCGAGGATCGACCGCTGCTCCGCGTCGGGCACGTCGAGGCCGATCAGCGCGCGCGACCGCCCGGGACGCAGCGTCACGACAGGGCGCTCGGGCAGCCCGTCGTTCGCGTCGACCGAGCCGGTCGGCTCGGCGCCCGCGAGGTCGACGAGGAGGCGGCTCGCGAGCACGGCCGCCGGCTCGGCCGCGTACGGGTCGACGCCCTTCTCCCACTTGTTCGACCCCTCGGTGCGGAGCGCGAGCCGCTCGGACGTCCGGAGGACGCCGATCGGCTCGAAGTTCGCCGCCTCGAGCAGCACGTCCGTGGTCTCGTCGGAGACCTCGGAGTCGAGCCCGCCCATGATCGCCGCGAGTGCCACTGCCTTCTCGCCGTCGGTGATCAGCAGGTCGGAGGGCAGGAGCGCACGCTCCGTGCCGTCGAGCGTGCGCAGCGTCTCGCCCTCGTGAGCGCGACGGACGACGATCCGGCCGCCCGCGAGCTTCGAGCGGTCGAATGCGTGCAGCGGGCTTCCCCACACGTGCATGACGTAGTTCGTCACGTCGACGACGTTCGAGATCGACCGCATCCCCGCGAGATGGAGACGCGTGCGCAGCCACTGCGGCGACGGGCCGACGGCGACATTGCGAAAGCCGCGCCCGATGTACCGCGGGCATCCGCCGAAGTCCTCGACGGCGACGTCGACAGGCTGCGGGCTCGTGACCGGCGGATCCTGCGGGGCCGGAAGACGCAGCGTGCCGTCGCACAAGGCAGCGACCTCGCGCGCGAGCCCGACCATCGAGAGCAGATCGGGCCGGTTCATCGTCGGGGTGACGTCCAGCACGTGGTCGACCAGCGGCAGGACGTTCGCCAGCGGCGTTCCGGGCTCGATGCCGTCGGGCAGGAGCATGATCCCCGAGTGGTCGGGCCCGAGGCCGACCTCGTCCTCGGCGAGGATCATCCCGCGCGAGACCTCCCCGCGGAGCGGGCGCTCCTCGAGCGGGCCTGGGAAGCCGGGCAGGAGCGCACCGGGCAGCCCGACGGCGACCGTCGCGCCCGCGCCGAAGTTCCACGCGCCGCAGACGATCTGCTGCGGCTCGGGATTGCCGACGTCGACCTGGCAGAGCTGGAGCCGGTCGGCGTTCGGATGCGGGTCGGCCGCGATCACGCGACCGACGACGAAATGGCCGAGGTTGCCGTCGGCGTCCGCGACGCCGACCTCGATCACGCGCTCGACCTCGAGCGTCGAGATCGTCAGACGTCGCGCGATGTCGGGAGTCGACGCCGCAGTGTCGACGTATTCGCGAAGCCAGGAGATCGGGATGCGCACGGCTAGAACTGCCTCGAGAAGCGTAGGTCGTTGCGCCAGAGCTCGCGCAGGTCGGGGAACTCGTGGCGGAGCATCGCGATGCGCTCGAGCCCCCAGCCGAACGCAAAGCCGGAGTAGCGCTCGGGGTCGTAGCCGGCGAACTCGAACAGCTTCGGGTCGACCATTCCCGCGCCGCCGACCTCGATCCAGCCCGAGTGCCGGCACACCGGGCACCCCGCGCCGTCGCAGACGTGGCAGGAGACGTACGCCTCGATCGACGGCTCCGTGAACGGGAAGTAGTGCGTACGGAACTCGGTCCGTCGCTCCTGTCCGAACAGGGCCTTGAACAGGAAGTCGAGCGTGCCGGTCAGGTCGGCAAGCGTGATTCCCTCGTCGACCGCAAGCCCCTCGACCTGATGGAACACCGGCGTGTGCGTGGCGTCGGGCGTGTCGCGGCGGTACACGCGGCCCAGCGAGACGATGTAGACGGGCGGCTCCTGCGCCTCCATCGTCCTGACCTGGGACGGCGACGTCTCCGTTCGGAGCAGCGTGTCGGCGTCGAGAAACAGGCTCGCGAGCGGCGAGCGTGCAGGGTGACCCGGCGGGAAGTTGAGGCCGTCGAAGTTGTAGTGCGTCGACTCCACCTCGCGGCCGTCGACCACCCTGTAGCCGAGCCCGAGGAAGACGTCCTCGACCTCCCTCCGGATCTGCGTTATCAGGTGCAGACGACCGCGCTCGTAACCGCCGATGGGCAGCGTGACGTCGGCGCGCTCTTCCGCGAGGCGCCGGTCGAGCTCGGCCCGCTCGAGCTCGCTCTCGCGCGCGCCGACCGCGGACTCGATCCTCTCGCGGACGGCGTTCAGGGTCATCCCCGTCTCGCGGTCGCGCACCTCGCGGAGCGCGAGCTTCAACTCGCTCTTCCGCCCCAGGTACTCGACCCGCACCGCCTCGATCGCGTCCGTCGACGACGCGGCGGCGACCGCCGCGAGGGCCGCCTGCTCGAGCGCCTCGACGTCCATGGGAGGATCGAGGCTAGCAAGTGACACTGTGTCACAAGGCCGCGCGCTGCTTGAATCGCAGGCGTGGCGGACGACGGGTCGGGCCAGGCGCTGTACGACCGCATCGCGCGGATCTACGACCCGTGGTCGCGGTCGGTCGTCGAGGACGTCGACTTCTACGTCGAGCAGGCGGTGGCCTCCGGCGGGCCTGTCGTCGAGCTGGCGATCGGGACGGGGCGCATCGCCGTGCCCGTCGCCAAGGCCGGCATCGCGGTGATCGGCGTCGACGAGTCGCCGGAGATGCTCGCCGGCGCGCAGGCATACGCGGAGAGCCAAGGCGTGTCGGAGCTCCTCGACCTGCGGCACGGCGACCTCCGCGAGCCGCCTGTCACGGAGCGCGTCCCGCTCGTCGTGATCCCCTTCCGCTCCCTCCTCCACATGCCGGACGAGACGGAGAAGCGCCGCGCGCTCACGGCGGCCGCCTCGCTCCTCGAGCCCGGCGGCCGGTTCGTGTTCGACGTCTTCGCCCCGAACGCCGAGGACATCGAGGAGACCGACGGAATCTGGCTCGAGCGCGAGCCCGGGATCTTCGAGCGAGCCGACTGGAACGAGCGCTCTCGCACCCTGACGCTCTCGGTTCGCGGCGCCGAGCAGAGCGCCAGCTTCTCGCTGCACTGGCTCTCGGCACCCGAGTGGAACGCCCTCATCGAGGACGCCGGGCTCGTGGCCGAGGAGCTCTACGGCTGGTTCGACCGCCGGCCCTTCGAGGACGGCGAGGACCAGATCTGGGTCTGCCGGCGCCCTGCTTGAGGCGCTGTGCCGGGACGTCTGGGGCGTGGCTTCAGCCTCGCCCCTCTTCGCTCAGAGCACCTCGACCTCGTCGCCCACGCGCACCACACCCGGCTCGAGCACCTCGGCGTACACGCCGAGGCACGACTCGCCGTCGACCGGCCCTCGCGTCTCCAGGAGCTCGCGCAACACGTCGCGGTCACGGCAGCCGGTGTCCGGGCTCGCCGAGGGCACGGCGCAGCGCGGCGTCGGGTCGCCGACGAGCAGCGTCGCCTCACCCATGCGCACGCGGCGTCCGCCCCACGCCTCCTCGGCCAGCGCCTCGAGCCCGTCGAGCTCGAACAGCATCCGGAACCGCCGGCCGTCCCCGTCGATCAGGCCCACCGACGACCGCGAGATGAGCGTTGCCGGGCGCGAGTCCGTGGCCCAGGCGCCGTCCTCGCGCTCGATCAGCGTCAGCGACCGGCCGACGAGATCGGAGAGCGCGTCGGCCCACGGCCCCTCGATCGCGTGTCCCCGCACCTGCCGCCCGTACACCTCGACGACCTCGGGCCGCGACCGCACGACGGTGTCCTCGACCTGCTCCCCGGAGGGGACGGTCATCGAGAGGACGCCCGGACCCGGATCCCAGCTCGCCGTTGTCCGGACGAGCGACGTGTCGCGCTTCCCGTTGTAGAGCCGCCGTCCGTCGTCCACGAGCAGGAACCGCCGGTCCTCGAGCGCGCCGTCGGGACCGAGCTCGACGGAATCGGGATGGTGCAGCCGCAGGCTCTTGACAGGTGTCGTGTTGATGCGCGAAACGCGTGGGGCTGCCATTCCGGCGGGCGATGCTACAGAGGCCGGTGGACGCGACCCGACGCTCGCACGTAGGATCGCGAACGATGGTCTGGCTGATCGTGCTCCTCGTGATCGTCGCGCTGATCGTGATCGCGCTGATCGCGCTCTACAACCGGTTCGTCCGCTACCGGAACCGCGTTGACAACGCGTGGGCGCAGATCGAGGTCCAGCTCAAGCGCCGGTGGGATCTGATCCCGAACCTCATCGAGACGGTGAAGGGCTATGCCGCGCACGAGCGCGGCACGTTCGAGGCCGTCACCGAGGCTCGCGCGAACGCCCAGCGGGCGCAGGGTCCCGCGGAGACGGCCGCCGCCGAGGGCATCCTCGGTGCAGCGCTCGGTCGGCTCTTCGCAGTCGCCGAGGCGTACCCGGAGCTCCAGGCCGACGAGAACTTCCGCCAGCTGCAGGACGAGCTCGCCGGGACGGAGAACCGGATCGCCGTCTCGCGGCAGGTCTACAACGACACCGTCCTCACGTTCAACAACGCGATCCAGACGTTCCCCGGTGTCGTGCTCGCGGGACCGTTCGGGTTCACGCAGCGGGAGTTCTTCGAGACCGACGAGGCGCAACGCGGGGCGCCGGAGGTCGACTTCTCGCCCGGGACGGCGACTCCGGTACCGCCG
>DASUZN010000255.1:0-6093 GCA_036376855.1 Gaiella sp.
GGAGACGACGAGGACGACGACTAATCGAGGGATGGGGCCGTGAGCCCCCTTCCGTTCGTCTTGCATCGCCGAGGCGCTTGCTAAGGGGATCGAAGATCGCGCGACGACGCCCACGTTCTCGAAGCCAGCGCTCGCCGCAGGCGTGACCGTGTTCGAGCTGGCGCGCGTGATGGGCGCGTCGGTACGGACAATCGAGAAGCATTACGGGGCGCTGCTCGACGGCGCCCATGCCGCGATCGCCGACCGGCTCGAAGCGGCGATGGAGCAGGCCGCCGAGGCCGACGGTGGAAGTGGCTAACCGCCTAAGTCGCCGCCGGGGCCGCCGTAGCGACTCTCGATGTCTCGTCGGTGGTTCTCAGCCTGCTTGACCGAATCCTTGACCGAGTAACCGCCGCCGTTCAGCCAGCCGAGGAATCGCTTGAACTGCCCGTAGAGCGCACGGAGCATCTGACCTGATGGTACTCCTGCCCGGTCATGGCTCCAAGGGTCGTTTAGGGCACTAGTGGGGCACGTCCGATGCGCCTGCGGGCTGGTCGGTCGTGCCTCACAGCCCGCGATCCCGCGACCACAAACGCATCGAGAGAACGGGAGCGACGGGACTCGAACCCGCGACCTCCGGCGTGACAGGCCGGCGTTCTAACCAACTGAACTACGCCCCCGAGCGCCGCGAGATTGTAGCGGCGCGCCGGAGACGGGGGTGGCGTGCGCCGAAGGCGCGGGCAGACTGAGAGAGTGAACGTCGCCGACTGGATCGCGGTGGTCGTGATCGGGCTCACCGCGATCAGCGGCTTCCGGCGCGGGCTGCTCACCGGGGCGTTGTCGCTCGCGGGGCTCGTGGCGGGCGCGCTCGTCGGCGCGCGCTTTGCGCCCGAGATCGTCGGCGACGCGAGCCCGTACGTGCCGCTGGTCGCGCTCGGCGGCGCGGCGATCGGCGGCATGCTCGGGCAGATCGCCGGAACGTTCGTCGGCCGCTCCGCGCGGGGGCTGATCTCGATCCTCCCGCCTCTGCGCTGGCTCGACTCCGCGGGCGGGAGCGCGCTCGGGCTGTGCACCGGCCTCGCGATCTGCTGGGTCGTCGGCGCAACGCTCCTCTACCTCCCAGGACAGACCGAGGGCCGCCGCCTGGCGCAGGAATCGCGCGTGGTCTCGGCGCTCACGCAGGCGCTGCCGCCTGCGACGGTGATGGACGCGGTCGAGCGCATCGACCCGTTCGCAGCGATCGTCGGCCCTGCGGCGGGCGTCGATCCGCCGGATCCGGAGATCCTGACCGTCGCCGCCGTTCGCGCGGCGCGGCCGTCGGTCGTCCGCATCACTGGCTTCGCCTGCGGGCTCGGCGTCGAGGGGTCGGGATGGATCGTGGCGCCCGGTCTGGTCGTCACGAACGCGCACGTCGTCGCGGGAGTGAACCGGCCGGAGGTCGACAGGCGAGACGACAACGCATACCGGGCGCGCGTGGTTTCCTTCGACGCCCACAACGACGTCGCGATTCTCCGCGTCCCGGGCCTCGCGGGGAAACCGCTCGGCCTTGCCGATCCCGAGCGCGGCGAGTCGGCCGCGCTACTCGGGTTCCCGGGGAACGGGCCGTTTCGGGCCACCCCTGTGCGGATGGGTCGTGCGGCGAAGGTCGGGCTCCGGGACGCATACGGCCGGTTCGAGTTCGGCCGGACCGTCGTCGCGCTCCGAGGGAACGTCGAGGCCGGGAACTCGGGCGGTCCTGTGGTGGACGGCGACGGCAAGGTCATCGCGACGATCTTCGGGGCCCGCCAGGGGTCGGACGACGGCTACGCCGTGCCGAACGAGCAGGTGTCGAACGCCCTCGCGAACGTCGGGCCACCGCTCGACACTGCCTGCGTCGCACGCTGACGGTCTATTCCCCCGGGACGATGCGGGAGACCGGCTGCGGCCGCGGCGAGCCCCGGTCGACCGGGCTGTCCGAGGTCGACGAGCGGTCGCCGGCCTCCGCGAGCAGCTCCGCCAGGCTCAGAGCCAGGGCTCGCTGACCGTCCGATTCGAAGCGGTAGCCGTCCGGGCCGTCGTCGTCGGCGCGATCCACGAGCTCCGGGTACGACCGCTCCCCGGCCGGCGTCGCGCGCCACGCGTCGCCGAACCGCTCGAGTTGCACGGCGAGCGCCGTGAGCGCGCTCCGATAGCGCACCCAGCGGTGGTTGTCCCACGACAGGCCAGAGTTGGTTCCTAGTATCTCCGCGAAGCGCTCGACGAGCGCGCGTCCCGCCGCCTGCCCGCGCAGCGTCAATGCGTCGAGGCGGGCTGCTCGACAGCTGGCATCGAATCGACCCGAAGCCGGGCAGGCCGTCAGGGGAAAAGCCCCGAAGCGTCGCGCCCGCGACGCGCAGCCATCTCCCGGCGCCCTTCCGCCCGAGCCCGGCGGAGCCCGTCCAGAATGCGAGGACGGCGAGCGCCGCTCCCGGCGCCAACCCGGCAACGGCGAGGAGGCGGAAGTACGGGCGTGTACGCGGCTCCGGCTGGAAGAGGCGGAACAGCTTGCCGGCCTACCCGCATGGCTGGGCGGGGGCGACAACCTTCCAGCTCCCTCCGAACGCTCGGCCCGAGCGTAGAGCAGCTCCGCCGGTCGTACTACCCGAAGAGGTCGAGCGCCGCGAGCGGCTGCTTGAACGGCGGGATCACGTAGATCCCCGCAGCTCGCTCGCGCGTCCGTTCGACGAGCTCCCGCGCGAGCTCGAGGCCGACCGCGGGCGCGTCCGGGCCGGCGTCCTGCAATGCCGACAGCACCGGCTCCGGGACGCTGATCCCCGGCACCTCGTTGTGCAGGCGGAGCGCCATCGCGTGGCTGCGGAGCGGCCAGACACCAACGAGGACCGGGATCGGCCATGCGCCTCCGAGGCGCTCCACGAACCGGTCGAGCGCCTCGACACCGAAGAGAGCCTGCGTCATCGCGAAGTGGGCGCCGGCAGCGACCTTCTGCCGGAAGCGCTCGAGCTCGAGCTCGATGTCGGCGGCCGACGGGTTGACGGCGACGCCGACGAAGAACGACGTCGGCGCGTCGATCCCCTTGCCGACGTAGTCCTCGCCGCGATTAAGCGCCGAGAGGAGCTGCACGAGCCCGATCGAGTCGACCTCGTAGACGCCGCGCGACCCCGGGTAGTCGCCGACGTGCGGCGGGTCGCCCGTCACGGCGAGGATGTTGCGGACGCCCTCGGCGTGCGCGCCGAGCAGCACGCCCTCCAGCCCCATCACCGTCGTGTCGCGCGGCGTGACGTGGGGGATCGTCTCGATGCCCGCCTCACGCTGGAGGGTGGCGGAGGTCATCAGCGCGTTCATCCGTGCCCGCGCCATCGGGTTGTCGTTGACGTCCACGTAGCCGGCGTGGCCCGACGCACGGATCGCGCGCGCGACCTCGACGAGGCCGTTGAGCGAGCCGCCTTTCGGCGGGTCGAGCTCGACCGAGACCACCCACTCGCCGTCACGGAGCGCACGCTCGAGTCCGGTCGCCTGCTCCGCTGCGGCGGGAGCCAGCGCGAGCTCCGGCTCGTCCACCTCGATCGTCGTGCGTGCCACGCGACCCGCGTCGAATGCCTCGCGGACGGCCTCGATCTGGGCCGGCGTCGTCCCGCAGCAGCCGCCCACGATCCGTGCGCCGAGCCCGACGGCCTGCACCGCGAACTCGGCGAAGTAGTCCGGGGTCGAGTGGGGGTAGACGACACGCCCGCCGGCGAGGCTCGCGAGGCCGATGTTGGGGAGCGCCGCGAGCGGGAGACCTGCATCGCGCATCCCGCGGAGGGCCCTGAGCGCAACGGTCGGTCCGGCGCCGTGGTTCGTCCCGATCGCCGCCACGTCAAGCGCGGCGAGCCGGCTCGCGACGGCCGTTGCACCGACGCCGCCCGTGACTTCGGCCTCGTCGTCGAAGGTCAGCAGCGCCACGATCGGGAGCGACGAGACCCCGCGCACCGCCTCGACCGCGACGACGAGCTCCTCGAGGTCGAAGAACGTCTCGACCATGAACAGGTCGACGCCGCGTCCCTCGAGCACGTGCGCCTGGGCCGCGTACTGCGGCCCGTGCTCGGCCGCATCGAACACCTCGAGCTCGCCGAGCGGGCCGATCGACCCGGCGACGAAGACATCGCGCCCGGCGACCTCGCGGGCCTCCCGCGCAAGCCGGACGGCGGTGGAGTTGATCTGCTCGAACGACTCGTCGAGCAGCACCCGCGCGAGCTTGCGGCGGTTCGCGCCGAACGTGTTCGTCTCGATCAGCTCGGCCCCGGCTGCGATGTAGCTCGCGTGGACGGCGACGACGCTCTCGGGCGCGCGGAGGTTCGCCTCCTCCGGACAGCGGAGGCCGGGCACGGCCTGCGAGATCAGCGCTCCCGTCCCGCCGTCGGCCACGATGGGCGGGCCGCTGCCGAGACGTTCGAGGAATCGACTCACGTTCCGACTGTAGTCCCGCCCCGCCGCGGGGATCGGGCGAAGCGGGGCTGCCGCCAGCGCCCCGCTCCGACACGACCGGTCTCCGAGCCTGGAGATCCGTCCCCCCTCGCGCCCGAGCAGCGTCCGGTGAGCGAAGCGGTCATCGGCGCGAGCGGAGGGCCGGCGTATCACCCCTCCGGGGTACCTGACGCGAGTGTCTCTGTCCCCTGAAACGGAGAGGGGGCGGCCATCGCCGCCCCGGTCTCCACTCCGTCGGCCGTGGAAGTGATTGCCGTCAGTTCCCGACCAGGAGCTGCTCCCTCCATCGGCAGCAACCGGGCGGGCCTGAAGGGCAGCGCTCAGGCGTCCGGATGCAGGACGCGGCCTTCCATCCCACCCGCGACCGTGACGAGCTCGCCCGTGACGTGGCCGGAGAGCTGCTCCGACGCGAGGATGACCACCTGCGCGGCGACGTCTTCCGGTACGGCGACCTTGCGGAGCGGCATCGTCCGCGTGATCCGGCGGACGTCCTCTTCCTCGAGCAGGCCTCGCGTCATCGGGGACACCGTCCACCCGGGCGCGACCGCGTTCACCCGCACGCGCGGACCGAGGCGTGCGACCTCGTTCTTCAGCGAGAGCAGAAGGCCGCCCTGGATCGCGGCCTTCGCCGCGGCGTAGTCCGCGTGCCCAGCCTCGCCGAAGCGGCCCGCGGTCGAGCCGACGAGGACGAGCGCGCCTCGTCCCGTCTGCGCGAGTGCGAGCCCGCGCAGGAACGCGCGCGCGGTGAGGAACGTGGCGGTGAGGTTGAGCGAGAGCGTGCGCTCGAAGCGCGCGAGGTCGAGCTCCCAGACCGGCACGTCCTCCGACGGATAGACGCCCGCCACGGCGGCGCAGACCTCGACCCCCCCGAGTGCGTCCCGTGCCTCGGCAAAGAGGCGGTCGACGTCGGCCTCGACGGTCAGGTCGGCCTGGCAGACCGGCACCCCGCCGAGCTCTTCGGCGAGCGCTCGCGCCCGCTCCTCGCCGCGGTGGTAGTGGACGAAAACACGCGCGCCCTCCTCCGCGAACGCTCGCGCGCACGCCGCGCCGATCCCGCCCGACGCGCCCGTGACGACGACGCCCTGTCCTACGAGGCCGGTTTCCATCGGGCCAGCCTATTCCGGGAGGCTCAGTACGTCTCGAGCGAGGCGCGGCGGCGGCCCTCGGCCTCGAACACCCGGAACAGCACGTAGGCGGCGGTCGCGTAGACGAGGCCGATGAACGCCTCCGTCCACAGGAGCCCGGCGACGTCGCCGAGCGTCGAGCCAGAGGCGATCTCGCGCGCGGCCTCGATCCCGTGCGTCAGGGGCAGGCAGCGCCCGATCGCCGCCAGCCACCCCGGCAGGTCGTCGTTCGCGATGTTGACGCCGCAGACGAGGAGCATGAGGAAGTACACGAGGTTCGCGCCGAAGAAGACGTCCCGGGCGCGCAGCCCGATCGAGCCGATCAGCATCCCGAGCGCGACGCACGAGCACGTCGTCACGAGCACTGCGACCGCGAGCGCAGGCACGCTGCCCTCGGCCGGACGAAAGTCGAGCAGGAGCCACGAGGCGGCAAAGCCGAAGGCCGAGACGAGGACACCGTTCGCGACGAACGGCAGGGCGCGCCCGGAAAAGACGGCGAGCCGGTTCGCGGGGGTCGCGAGCAGCGGCTGCAGGGTTCCGTACTGCC
>DASUZN010000256.1:0-11014 GCA_036376855.1 Gaiella sp.
GTCGGCAGCATCCCGTTCGCGCTCCTCGGCATCGCCTTCGGCTACTGGCTCCCTCCGCGGGCTGCCCTCCCGATGGCAAACCTCCTCTATCTCCCACTCGCCGTCGGCGGCTTCCTCTGGACGCGTCCGACCGAGGACGTGCCCCGCGACGTCGACATCGCCTCGCAGCTGCTCCCGACGCGGAGCTGGATGGAGGTGCTCGACCCGATCGCCACCGGAGATCACCCCGTGCCGTTGCACCACCTCGCCGCGCTGACCGCGTGGGGCGCCGTCTTCTTCGCGCTCGCGTGGTGGGGCTACCGTCGCGACGAGGGCGAGCGGTTCACGTGATGCGACTCACCAGACGGAGCGCAGCAGCTCGGCGACGTCCGCTGCCGTCACGGGGCGGGGATTCTCGAGCGCGCCGCGGCGGCCGACGACAGCCTCTGCGACCTCGTCGAGGTCGGCCTCCGGCACGCCGAGGTCGCGGAGCCGGCCGAAGCCGCCGAGCCGCGCGAGCTCCTCCACGCGGGCGGGGGCATCGTCCACGCCGAGAGCGTGAGCAAGGCTGGCGACTGCGTCCGGCACCGCCACTGCGTTGAACCGAAGTGCTGCCGGAAGACAGACCGCGTTCGTCGACCCCTGCGGTAGTCCGTAGCGGCCGCCCAGCGCCTGCGCCATCGCGTGGCCTAAGCAAAGTCCCGACTCGGCGAGCGCGAGCGCAGCTCGCATCGCGCCCTCGAGCAGCCGTGTCCGGCCGTAGATTGCGTCGGGCCGCTCGACGACGAGCGGCAGCGCGTAGCCGATCGCCGTTGCGCCGGTCTCCGCGTGGCGCTCGGCCGCTTCGTTGCGCTCGGGGTGGTAGGAGGCCTCGGCGCAGTGCGCGAGGGCGTTCATCGCCGTGCCGACCGTCGCGGCGAGCGGCAGCCCGACGCTGAGCTCGGGGTCGTAGATCGCCGCGACCGGGCGCGCGCGCTCGTCTCCCCCGCCGCCCTTCCGGCCGGGGGCAAGAAGCATCCCGAAGTACGGCGTCCATTCCGCCCCGGCGTACGTCGTCGGGACGGCGACGACCCGGGGTAGCGGCTCGACTCCACCCGCGGCCAACTCGGCGACGACCGCCTTGCACGTGTCGATCGCGCTCCCACCGCCGAGCCCCACCAACCCGTCCGCCCGCGCCTCGCGAGCTCGAGCCGCCGCGTCGCGGACGGTCTCGACGGGCACATGCGGGAGCACGCCGTCGAATGTCGCGGCGACGGGAAGACCCGACACCGTGCCCGCACCTCGTCGTGTCGTGACGAGCAGCGGCCTCGCGATCCCCGCCTCGCTGCAGACGTCTCCGAGCTCGGCGAGCGCGCCGGCGCCGAAGCGGATGATTCGCGACGACGGCGCCGCGCTCATTCGGTCGGCGCAGGCACGAGGCCGAGCTGCAGCGTCTCGAGCCTCTCCCGCGCGAAGTCGACGAACGCGTCGGCGACGCGTGTCTGCACGCGCGCCGCGGCGCGGACGAGCGAGATCTCGCGGCGGCCGTCCATCCCCTCGACGCGCGCCTCTGCAAGCGCACCCGAGGCGAGGTCGGACTCGACCGCCGCGCGAGAGATGAACGTGACACCGTGACCGGAGAGCACAGCGCTCCGCACCGACTCCTGGAGGCCGAGCTCGAGCCGTGGGTCGATGTCGCGCAGCCGCACGCCCAGCCGGCGGAGCTCGTCCTCGACGACCCTCCGAACGCCGGCTCCCTCCTGCATCACCACGAGCGACTCCGACGCAAGCTCGTGCACGTCGACGGTGCGCCCCGCGAAGCGGTGCCGGGGCGGACACACGAGGACGACCTCGTCGTACGCGAACGGCTCGAACCGCACAGCCCGGTGGCGAGGCGCTGCGCCGACGATTCCGAGCTCGAGACGCCGCTCCGCGACGAGCTCGACGACCATCCGGGTGTCGTGAACCTCGAGTGCGACGCGAACGGCAGGATGGGCGCGCTGGAACTCGCAGAGGAGCCGTGGCACGACCACCGCTGCAGGGCCGGTCGACGCGCCCATGGAGAGCGCGCCGGAGAGGTCTCCGTCGGCTTCCGCCGCCACCTCGTCGATGACCTGTTGCTCGAGCGCGAGCAGCCGCTGCGCGCCACGGTAGAGGCGCGCGCCTGCCTCGGTCGGCTCCACACGGCGGCCCGACCGGTCGAGAAGCTGGGCGCCGAGCCGCTTCTCGAGCGCGCGCACCTGGAGCGAGACGGCCGGCTGCGTGACGCCGAGCTGCTCGGCCGCCTGCGAGAACGAACGGCGCTCCACGACGGCGCAGAACGCGGCCAGCTGGCGCGTATCCATAAGCGAATGTTATAGAAGTGACCCATGCGCGTCTGGATCGACATGACGAACTCGCCGCACGTGGTCTTCTTCCGGCCTCTCGTCCGGCTGCTCGAGGCGCGAGGGCACGAGGTGACGATCACCGCGCGCGACTTCGCGCAGACGCTCGAGCTCCTCGAGGACGCGGGCCTCGAGCACGTCGTCGTCGGCCCGCCGCACGCCGGCGCCTCGCGCGCCGGCAAGGTGCGCGCGATGTCGGCCCGCCTGCGGGCGCTCCGCCGCTTCGCGCGCACACGGGATTTCGACCTCGCGCTCTCGCACGCCTCGCACGAGCTGCCGCTCGCGGCGCGTTCCCTCGGCGTGCCGTCGTCCTACGCGTTCGACTACGAGTTCGCGCGGGCGCAGCACGGCCTCGGCTGCCGGGCGGCGACGCGGGTCGTCGTGCCCGAGGCAATCCCCCGGGCGCGGCTCGACAGCATCGGCGCTCCGGCGCGGAAGGTGCGGCGCTTCCCGGGGCTCAAGGAGGAGTACTACCTCCACGGCTTCGCGCCGGACGCGACGGTACGGGACGAGCTGGGGATCGACGCGGATCGCGTCCTTGCGGTCGTGCGTACCCCGCCCGACGTCTCCCTCTACCACCGTCACGGCAACCCGCTCTTCGCGGACGTGCTGGAGCGGCTCGGGACCGATCCGGGCGTCTATGCCGTCGTGCTGCCGCGCACGGCGGAGCAGCGCGGAGCGATCCGAGCTGCTGCGCTGCCGTCACTGCTCGTGCCTGACCGCGCGGTCGACGCCCTGAGCCTCGTCGCGCTCGCCGACCTCGTCGTCTCGGCAGGCGGGACGATGAACCGCGAGGCCGTCGCGCTCGGAACGCCCGTCTACACGACCTTCACGGGACGGATGGGCGCGGTGGACGAGCGTCTCGTGGCCGAGGGACGGCTGCAGACGCTGGAGGACGCGGCCGGCATCGTCGTCGCGCGCAAGCAACCGGACGCCGTGCGCGTGACACGCGACCCCGCGCTCCTCCTCGACCTCCTCCTCACAGCCTTGTGACGAACCCCGGCCCGCCCGCGAAGAGGCAGTGGTCGACGTTCGTCACGAGCCCGTCGCCGTAGACGAGCGGCTCGGTCACGCTCCTTGGGTCGACGCCGAGCAGGGAGGCGATGGGCGTATGCCCATGCACGATCCGCGTGCCGCCGTAGGCGTCGAGCATCGCCCGGACCGCCCCGGGGTCGTCGAGTCGCATCCGGTCGGAGACGATGCCGAGAAGGTCGTCGATCTCGGTCACCGACCCCGCCGCGAGAACGGCGCGCGCCACGCGCGCGACCGCGTCGATCGAGCGTCCGAGCGCGAGATACGCCGTCGTGTCCGCGTGGACGAGCAGGGTCTCGCCGTCGAGCGCGAGCGGCGGCAGTGCCGCGATCCAGGAGACGTGCTCGGGCGTGAGGCCCCGAAGGTCCGTCTCGACTCCGCCGTTCATCCGCCATACGTCGTGAAAGGACTCGCCCGGGACGCTCGTCCCTTCGCCGCCGAAGCGGTGGACGGAGAGCAGCAGCACCTCGTGGTTGCCGAGCAGGCACCGCACGGCGCCTTCGCTCTCCTGCTCGAGGCGTCGGACGAGGTCGATGGAGCCGATGCCGTCCGGGCCGCGGTCGGTCAGGTCGCCGACGAGCCAGACGCGCGCGTCTGCGCCCGACCATCGCTCGCCTGCATCGACCAGCCCGGCGTCGCGAAGGAGGCCCGCGAGCACGTCGCGACAGCCGTGGATGTCACCCACGACGAAGACCGGCTCGCTCTGCGCTATGGCACGTGCCCCGGCTCGGGGGCCACGGCCCCCTCACGCCTCGGCTCTCCTACGAGGCGCCGCAGCTCGCCGACGAGCTCGAGCGTCTCGCCGTCCTCGACGAGGCGCTCGAGGAGCGCGAGCTCGGCCTCGAGCCATTCCGAGTCGACCGGCGGCCGGGTGATCAGGTCGATCTTGGGATGCCGGCTCGGCGTCACGTTCTCGCCGTCCCCGACCAGCTCCTCGTGGAGCTTCTCGCCCGGTGCCGGGCCGACGTACTCGATCGCGATCTCCCGTCCCGGCTCCTTGCCCGACAGGCGGATCATCTTCTCCGCGAGGTCGACGATCCGGACGGGCTCGCCCATATCGAGGACGTAGACCTGCCCGCGCCCGCCGATCGCGCCCGCCTGCACGATCAGCTGCACCGCCTCGGGGATCGTCATGAAGAAGCGCGTCATCTCGGGGTGCGTCACCGTCACCGGGCCGCCCTTCGCGATCTGGCGGCGGAAGATCGGAATCACCGAGCCCGACGAGCCGAGCACGTTCCCGAAGCGGACGGCGACGAACCGCGTCGTCACGTCGGCGCGATGGCCCCACGTCTCGATGATCCACTCGGCGAGCGCCTTCGACTGGCCCATCACGGTCTTCGGATTCGCGGCCTTGTCGGTGGAGACGAGTACGAACCGCTTGGCGCCGTACTCGACCGCGATGTCTGCCACGACGCGGGTGCCGAGCGTGTTGTTGCGCACGGCCTCGAGCGGGTTCGCCTCCATCATCGCCACGTGCTTGTACGCGGCCGCGTGGAAGACGACGCCCGGCCGGTACTTGTCGAAGACCTGTCGCAGCTTCACCGGGTCGCGCACGTCACCGACGACCGCGGCGGCGGCGAGGAACCCCCGTTCGCGTACGAGCTCGCGCTCGATCTCGAACAGCGCGGGCTCGGCATGGTCGAGCAGGACGAGCTTCGCCGGCCCGATCCGTGCGATCTGCCGGCAGAGCTCCGAGCCGATCGACCCGCCCGCGCCCGTCACGAGCACGACCTCGCCCTTCAGATAGTCGGCGATCGACACGAAGTCGACCTCGACCGGCTCGCGGCCGAGCACATCCTCGACCTCGACCGGCCGCAGCTGGCGGGCGAGGTCGGCGTCGCCCGAGACAAGATCGGAGAGCGTCGGCAGCGTCTTGACGGGGACCTCGAGCGACCGCGCCGTCTCGACGATCCGCGCGCGAAGCTCACCCGAGGCGCTCGGAATCGCGATCAGCACCTCGTCCGGCCTTCGGTCGCGGATGACGTGCGCGAGGTCGGCGGTCGTGCCGAGCACGCGCACGCCGTGGAGCCGCAGGTTTCGCTTGCGCGAGTCGTCGTCGAGCAGTCCGATGGGCGTGTAGCCGAGCGCCGGCGAGCGCTGCATCTCCTTCACGACGAGCTGCCCGGCGTCGCCGGCCCCGACGATGATCGCCTCCTTGCCCCGCGTCACGATCCGGCCGGGCAGAGGCCGCTCGACGATCGTCCGCACGAGCAGGCGCGAGCCGGCGATGAAGGCCATGCAGACGAGGAGGTCGATGAACCAGACACCGCGCGGCACGTTCACGCGGTGCACCTCGAAGAGCGTGAAGACGAGGAAGACGGCGACGGACGCGAGAACGACACCGCGGAACGCGCCCCACAGGTCTCGCGTCGACACGTAGCGCCACCAGCGGTTGTGGAAGCCGCTCCGCGCGAAGACCGGCAGCTTGATCACGACGACGAGCGCGACGATCGACCAGTCGAGATAGCGGTCGTAGTAGACAGGTCGGTGCTCGAAGCGAAGGCTCCACGCGAGCCACCAGGCCGCCGCAACCAGGATCGCGTCGACCCCTACCTGCCAGATCGAGTGGCGACTCACCGGGCTCCGCACGGCGACTCCTCTAGACGACGACACCGACGGCGGACTTCACCGTCGCGACGACCCGTTCCTGCTGCTCGACGCCGATCCCACCCCACATCGGCAGGGCGAGGTTCTCCGCCGCGGCCCGCTCCGTCTCCGGGAGCGAGCCCGGCTCGTAGCCGAGATAGGCCATCGCGGGCTGGAGGTGGAGCGGCGTCACGTAGTACGAGGCGGACGCGATCCCGGCCTCGTCGAGCGCCGCGGCGATGCGCTCGCGCTCGGTCGTCCGCACGACGTACATGTGGTAGACGTGCCCGGCCTCGTCGAGCGGCAGCTCGACCGACTCGCCTAGCCCGAGCTCCGCGTAGCGCGCGGCCGCCTCGCGCCGCGACCGGTTCCAGCCCGCGAGATGCGGGAGGAAGACGCGCAGCGCGGCCGCCTGGATCGCGTCGAGCCGAGAGTTCGCGCCGACGAGCTCGAATGTCCGCTTGTCGCGCGAGCCGTGGAAGCGAAGCTTGCGCACGGTGTCCGCGACCGCCGTGTCCATGCAGGCGACGAGACCGCCGTCGCCGAGCGCGAAGAGGTTCTTCGTCGGGAAGAAGCTGAACGTGGAGCAGACGCCGGTCGTCGCGATCCCCGGCGCGCCGAAGGCCTGCGCTGCGTCCTCGAGCAGCGGCAACCCGAGCGCGTCCAGCTCGGCGAGCGGCGCCGGGCGCCCGAAGAGGTGCACGGGGACGATCGCCTTGGTCCGCTCCGTGACGAGCGGCGCGACCGCGGCCACATCGACGTTGAGCGTGACCGGATCGATGTCCGCGAACACCGGCGTCGCGCCCACGCGCGCGATCGCCTCCGCGGTCGCGTAGAACGTGAAGGCGGGGCAGATCACCTCGTCGCCGCGCCCGACCCCCATCGCCTCGAGCGCCAGGACGAGCGCGTCGGTGCCGTTCGCGACCCCGATCGCGTGGGGCACGCCGAGGTACGCGGCCGCCTCGCGCTCGAAGGCCTCGACCTCCGGGCCGAAGATGAAGCGGCCCGATTCGAGCACCTCGGCGAAGCGCTCCTGCAACTCGGGGATGAACGGCGCGTACTGCGCCTTGACGTCGACGAGCGGGATCACGACGCCAGGAGTCTACTTGCGGCGCTAGATCGCCTCGTCGGCCGCCCGCCTGCGACGACGCTTGAGGTACCTGCGTCCGAGGAGCGCGACCACGGCCACGACGGCGACCGCGACGACGTAGTCGACGAAGCGGAAGGCATGGTGGAACGACTCCCAGCTCGCACCGGCGGCCCATCCGGCTCCGGCAAAGGCGAAGCACCAGATCGCCGAGCCGAGCAGCGTCAGCCAGACATAGGGCCAGAACCGCGCCCGGAACACGCCGGCCGGGATGGAGATGAACGAGCGCATCACCGGCGTGATCCGGCCGAGGAACACGGCCCACTCCTCCCAGCGGTCGAACCACCTCTCGGCGCGGTCCAGCTTCTCGGCGTCCACGTGGAGCCACCTGCCGTGACGTTCGAGCCATGGACGCCCGAGGTAGTCGCCGAGCGCCCAGCCTCCGATCGACCCGATCAGATAGCCGACAGTGCCGGCGATTGCGACGGCGAGGTACGCCGGCAGACCACTGTCGAAGTGGTAGCCGAAGAGCGTGATCGCCTGGCCCGCGAATGCACCGGAGGCGACCGCGCCGGCGTAGACCATCACGACCTCGCTCGCGGCCGGGAAGACCGCGTCGATCAGCATCAGGAGAAAGACGGCGTAGAGGCCGTAGTTCCCGATCGCGTCGGTGACCCACGTGGTGATGTCGCTGACGATTCCGGCGACGAGCATCGCGGGATGCTAGCCGCGAGCCCCGCGGCATCGGCCGGCGCTACGTGCTCTTGGCCTTGCGCACCTGGATCGGCGCGTCGAGCTCCGACCGGCCGAGGCTCGATGTCGCGACCACCCGCACGGTGAGCGTGCCCGCGGTCACCTTGCCGTTCTTGGCAAGGCCGTTCCAGACGACCGACTGGTCGCCCGCCTCGCGCGAGGCGGGAACGGCGAGCCCACTCCTCACCACTCGGCCCGCAGCGTCGACCACGGTCACGGCAACGCGCGCGGAGCGCGCGAGCCTGAAGGTGATCGGGATGTCGCGGCCGTCGGGCGGCACGGCGCGCAGCCTCGGCACCCGCAGGAACCCGAGCGTGTCGTCCACGACGAAGCTGCGGGTCATGGCGGAGCTCTGGCCGACGTCGTCCACGGCCTTCACCTCGAAGGTCCACGCACCAGCGGCCACGACCGTTCCGGCTGTCGCGGTGCCCGCCTCCGACGTGCCCGGGAACGCGACCGGGTACGTGCCGGGTGCCTGCTGCGCGGTCGTCGAGACCGGCGTCGGCCCGTCGGGCGCGCGCAGGGTCACCGTCACCGACGAGGGCCGCACGATCCGGTAGCCGAGGTTCGGTGAGTCGTCGACGCCGTCGCCGTTCGGCGAGACGCGTGCCGGAGGCTCGGGGGCGAAGACCCCCCGGTAGAGGAAGGCGAGCCCGGTCGAGATCCGCCGCTCGGTCCCGTCCGAGGGCCGGTTCAGGAGCGTGCCGTCGAACGCCATCGTCGTCGAGCCGCCGCTGTCGAGCGCCATCCCGGTGACCGCGCCGAGCCGAACGAGCGCCTGGGCGAGCTCCCAGTTCGTGAGCCCGACGCTGTAGCCGGGCTGCCGCCCGTCGACTGCGACGAGAAGGATCCGGCCGTCGCGGAGCTGGCCGACCGCGCTGCGGGGCGCCCGCGGGCCGAGCTGCTTGGTCGTGAACACCTCGCCCGCCCGGAAGATCGGCGCCCCGTTCTGGACGATCTGCGGGCCGCCGCCGATCGCCCCGACCATGTCGGGCCACGACGGCACGAGCCCGAGCTTCACCGTCATCGTCCCGCCTGCGAGCGCTTCCGTGCGGAGCGCCTGTGCCGCCGTGCCGCGCGCGACGAGCACGGCGCCGCCCGCCGGGATCGCGACCGCTCCGCCGTCCGTTCTCGCCTCGACGATCGGCGCGGTGAGATCGACCTCCGGCGTCGCGGCGGGGAAGGGGAACAGGATCACGGCGGCGCTTCCCGGAAGCGCGGGCGTGCTCGCCCCGTACGCGTCCGTGTACAGCGCGGCGCCGTTCGCGGCCGGCGTGGCGTTGAGCGCGCCCAGCGGACGCGTCCCGACGGCGACCCTCCACGTGCCCTTGAAGGCCACGCGCCGAATGTCGAGCACGCCGTCGCTTCGGATCCCGGCGCTCGCCCGCCCGGCGTTCGGCGGCGCGACGAGCTGCGCGTCCCGCATCAGGACACCGGACGGCTTGCCCGTCGCGAGCGTGAAGTAGTCGCCGTTGACGCCGGCCGCCGTGGCCGTTCGCCGCAGCCGCACCTCCATCGTCGTCAGCTTCTCGCGACCGACGACCGTGTCGTTCGAGAGCACGGGCTCGAGGGTCGTCAGGCCGCCGGGTCGTGGCCCGCGCAGCACGTTGATCGCCACCGGACCGTGGGTGGTGAACTGCACGCCGGACTCGTACGTGACGCCCGGCCAGAGCTCGCGCGGCGCAGCGGCCGCCGCCGACACCAGAAGCCCGGCAGCGAGCGACGAGACGGCGGCGAGTGAGAGGAGACGGCGCATTCGACCCCGCCCGAGGGTAGTGGAGCCTCCACCCGGGGCCGGCAATCCTCACGGATTTCGTACAGAGCGTGATCGGCACATCGCTCCCCGGCGCGTCTGAGACACTCGGCGCATGCCGATCCGCGTCGCCGCTCTCTGCGGGCTCGCAGCACCCGTGACCTTTGTCGCGGGCCTCGTCCTCGGCGACCTCGCCCAGCCGGGCGCGTTCAGCCCGGCGCACGACGACATCAGCGACCTTGGCGCGCTCACCGCATCGAGCCCGTGGCTCTACAACCAGTTGGCCGCGAACCTCACCGGGCTCCTGGTCGTCGGGCTCGCCGCCGGCCTGTGGAGCGCCCTGGGAGCCGGGCTGCTCGCTCGACTCGGTTGCATCGGCCTGGCAGTCGTCGGCGTAGGCATGGCGCTCGACGGCTTCCTCCGGCTCGACTGCCAGGGCGGCGTGGACGTCTCCTGCCAGAACGACTCGTGGCATGCGACGGCCCACAAGGTCGAGTCGGGCATCACGGCGGCCGCGCTGCTCGTGACGCCGTTCCTGCTCGCGTTCGCCTTCCGACGGCTCGCCGGCTGGCGCTCCGCGTGGCTGCCGACGCTGCTCGCGATGCCGGCCGTCATCGTCGCGGGCGCCGTCTTCGCGCCGGTCGGCCAGGGTGCGGCTTCGCGCGCGGGGAGCGTCACGTGGTTTCTGTGGGTCGGCTTCGTGGCCGTGCGCCTATGGCGCGTTGCCGGCCCCCGGGATACACCGGCGGCCGATACCGTGCCCACGTGACCGCAGTCGCTCCGGACACGCGTCGCGCGCTCGTCGAGTCTTTGATCGAGCGCTATCCGGACGTGCCGCCCGAAGCGGTGCTGAAGGAAGACCTCCTGCGCACCGGGATCGCATTCGACGACGCGGCGCTGTCGGACAACCTCGACGGCGAGGTGAAGCCGAAGTCGTACTTCATCTTCTCGTTCGACCAGAAGCCGCTCACCGAGCTCGGCGCGGCCGCGCTCAGACGCCCGCCCGAGGAGATCGCGCTCACCGGCGGCCCGTTCGGGCTGCGGCGCACGATCGTGTCGGTGCGCGTCAACCCAGGGTCGCCCTACCGCATCGGCCGGGGGGACGACGGCGCGCTCGCCCTGTCGCTCGAGGGTCGCGATATCGCGGACGTCGGGCTGCCGCCGATGCCCGAGTACTACCGCCACACGCTCGCCGGCGGGAAGACAGTGATGGAGACCGCACCGACGATCCAGTGGGGATACCTCGTCTACCTGACCGTGCTGCGTCTCTGCCAGTACTTCGGCGCGCACGAGGAGTGCGGCTTCTGCGACATCAACCACAACTGGCGCCAGCACAAGAAGGCCGGCCGCCCCTACACGGGCGTGAAGCCGGTGGAGGACGTCCTCGAGGCGCTGGCACTGATCGACCGCTACGACACGGAGCGGACGAGCAAGGCGTACACGCTCACCGGCGGCTCCGTC
>DASUZN010000257.1:0-3657 GCA_036376855.1 Gaiella sp.
GCTCGCGGGCGGCGCGACGGGCTCCGACGCCGGGGCGTCGCTCGAGCTCGGCATCGGCGGCTCACGTAACCCGGGAGCGCTCAAATGCCTCCACGCCCACGTCGCGTTCGCTCTCGCCCATCCCGGCTATCGGCTGGGCGAAGCCGTTCTTGCCGAGGTGCCGGAGCGCTGGCCGGAGCGCTGCTGCAGCCTCGTATAGTGCGCGCTCGATGACGGTCACGTCTGCGAGACACGACTGGGAAGAAGGACAGCGTCGCTTCGAGGCCGAGGCCCTCGACGCGGGCCCCGCCGAGACGTTGCACGCGCAGCGGGACGCCGTGGTCGAGGAGCTCCGGCGCCGCGTCGGGTCGACGTTCACGCTCGCCGAGCTCGCAGCCGCGTACGCCGACTCCGACCGGTGGCTGCCCGAGGTGATCGAGGAGCGGGTCCCGTCGCGCGGCTGGGCGCGAACGGCGAGCGTCGCCGGCGACGCGGCCTTCCACGCCTACAGCCGCCAGGCGCTGGACTACGCCCCGTGAGCGCCGATCCGGCGTCCTTCGCGCGTCGCCGGCCGCCCCGTCGCCGGAGCCCCTGGCCCCGGATCGCGGCCCTCGTCGTGGGCGCGGCCGTGCTCTTCGCCCTCGGGGTCGCGCTCGGTCTCGCGCTCGACGACCGGCCCGTGCCGGGAGGGACACAGACCTTCATCAGGACGCTGGAGCCCTTGCCCCAGCAGTCGGCCCCGTAGGGCCTGCTACATCTCCTCTGAGGCCTGCAGCAGCCCGGCCACGATCACCGCGAGGGCCGCGGCGAGACTGATCCAGAGGCCGACGCCGCGGTGCGCGAAGAAGAAGTCGTCCGGGACCGAGATCACGCGGATGAGCACGAAGATCGTCGCGAGCGCCCCGAGCGCGATCGTGAGGAGGCTCTGCGGCAAGGCCGCAGGCGGCTCGATCCCGAGCTCGCGCAGCACCAGCACGACGACGACGGCCAGCCCGACGAACAGCACGAGCTTGCCGAGGACGCCCGTGTTCCAGCCGAGCACCGAGATCGTCACGCCCTCGCCCTCGCCGGTGTACCACCCCGTGAACGACGAGACCGCGAGCACGACTCCCGCGACCATGCCGAGACCGTCGCTGAGCCCGAGCAGCCCGGAGTCGAAGCGTCGCTCGCTCATCGCCACGCGGGAGAGTATCTCCGAGAACCCGCTGCGGCGTCGCGGTCGTATGCTTCCACCGTGGCGGACAACGTACGCGAGGCGACGCGCGAGGGGGTCGCGGACGCGCTCGGGCCTCCCGGGGAGGCCCCGAGCGTCGATCCCGAAGCCGTCCGACGTTCCTACCACCTCCATCGGGCCCGCCGGAAGGCGCGCATCGAGCACCGGCGCCGCACGAAGCGCGCGGGCGCGCGGTTCTGGGTCGTGCTCGTCCTGCTCGTCGCCGTCTGCGTCTTCCTCGCTCTGACGACCTGGCGCGAGATCGGGCGCCTGTTCGGGCTCTGACGCGAGCGCGGTGCGCTCCCCTCGAGGTCGGGTACTGGCGGCCGCGCTCGTGGTCGCGATCGCGGTTTCCGTGACGCCGATCTTCGTGGTGAACGCCTTCCGCGTGCTCGCGACGGGGACGTTCGTGCGCACAGAGCTCGGGCGCGACGGCTTCCCGCCCGACCGCTACGGCTTCACCGCCGACCAGCGAAAGGAGCTGGCGCTCCTCGGCTTGCGCTCGATCCAGCCCGGGTCGGAGGGCGTCGTGCTCCTCGAGCGCGCCCGGCAGCCGAACGGGTCGCCGGCGTTCGGCCTCCGCGAGCTGACCCACATGCGCGACGTCCGCAGGCTCTTCGGCATCGCCCTCCGGGCTCAGCTGATCGCGGTGGTCGTGATCGGAGCCCTGGCGCTCGGGCTTGCGCGGACGCGCCTCCGAACCGTCGTGCCGCTCGGGCTCCTGGCCGGGGCGGTCGGGACGCTGGCGATCGCGCTGCTCGCCGTGCCCATGATCCTGCTCGGGTTCGACGGCTTCTTCGTCCGCTTCCACGAGGTCTTCTTCTCCGGTGACTCGTGGCGCTTCAACAACGCCGACACGCTGATCCGGATCTACCCCGAGCAGTTCTGGCAGGACGTGTCCCGGCTCGCGGCGGGAATCGCCGTCGCACAGGCGCTCGTGCTCGTCCCGCTCGCCTGGTGGTGGCACCGCGCCGCACGCCGGGGGCTCGCGTGATCGACCTCGAGCGCCGAGACGGCGCGGTACTGCGGATCGCCCACCGCGGCGCCGCGGCCCTCGCGCCGGAGAACACGCTGCGCGCGTTCCGGGCTGCCGTCGCGCACGGCGTCGACCTGATCGAGTTCGACGTCCTCGACCTCCCGCACGGGCCGCTCGTGCTCGCCCACTCCGACCGGCTCGACGAGGTGAGCCACGGCGCCGCGACCGGCTCGGTGCGCGAGCGCTCGCTCGCCGAGCTCCGCGAGGTCGCGCCGGAGCTGCCGACGCTCGACGAGGCGCTCGCCTTCTTCGTCGACGAGGCGCCGGAGCTCGGGCTCCATGTCGACCTCAAGCTGTCGACCCGGCTCGACGAGCTCGCATTGTCGCTCCGGCGGCACGGGCTCGAGCAGCGGACGGTCGTCTCGTCCTTCCACGCTCCGAGCCTGCGCGCCGTCGCGCGGGACGCGAATGCGGTACGGATCGGCCTGACGTACCCGGAGGATCGGTACGGCGTCTCACGCCGGCGGGCGCTCGAGCCGGTGCTCCGGGCGGGGCTCGTCGCGCTCAGGGCCGGCGCACCGGTGGTGCTGCCGCGCATGATCCGCCACGCCGGCGCGACGGCGCTCATGCTCCAGCACGCGCTCGTGACGCCGCGGGCGGTCGCCCGCGCTCGCTCTCTCGGCGCGCCGGTGCTGGCCTGGACGGTCGACGACGCCGCCGATCTCCACCGCGTCGTCGAGGCAGGGGTCGCCGGCGTGATCACGAACGATCCGGGGATCTTCGCGGCGATCCGCACATAACAGATCGTTCACCCGCACCGACCAGGCCCCTGGATACACTCACCCCGATGCGACGACTGGCGACAGCCGCCGTTCTTCCCTGCTCAGTCGCGCTTTTCATCGTGCTCGCACCGATCGCGGCGGCCGACGAGACGACGCCGCCCACCACGACGGCACCGCCTACCACGACGGCGCCGCCCGACACGACGACCGCGCCGCCCACGACGACCCTTCCCGTGCCGCGCGGTCCGAAGCTGATCCAGCCGGGTGTCACGATCGGCGGGCTGCTCGTGGGCGGGCTGACGAAGGCCGAGGCGCGCGCGCTCGTCGAGCAGCGGTTCGGCAAGCCCATCACGCTCGTCGTGTCGCCGAGCAAGAAGATGCGCGTCACGCCCGAGGAGCTCGGCGCGGGCGCGTACGTCGTAAAGGCGGTTACGACCGCGGTGCGGGTGCGCAGCGAGGGCTTCAAGGTTCCGCTCACGGTGAACGTCGCCAACGGAAGGCTGACGCGGTTCCTCGGCGACCTCGCGAAGCGGACGGACAGGCAGCCCGTCGACGCGAGCCTCACCCTGCGCAACTTCGTCCCCGTCGCGCATCCGTCGACGCCCGGCCGCCGGCTGATGCAGACGGTGGCGGCGCACCAGGTCTCGCTCGCGATCCGAAAGCACGAGCGCTCGCTCGAGCTGCCGTTCCAGGAGCTCGACCCGAAG